>JAEWAD010000293.1 GCA_023391905.1 Pseudomonadota bacterium
TCCATGACGAGCTGGTCGAGATGCTGGGTACCGAGGGGTCGTCGATCGATCTCAATGCGCCGGCGCCGGTGGTCGTGATGATGGTCGGCCTGCAGGGGTCGGGCAAGACCACGACCTCCGCCAAGATCGCCAAGCGGCTCACCGACCGTCAGAACAAGAAGGTTCTGATGGCCTCGCTCGACACGCGGCGCCCGGCCGCGCAGGAGCAGCTGCGCCAGCTCGGCGAGCAGACGGGCGTCGCCACGCTGCCGATCGTCGCCGGGCAGACGCCGGTGGACATTGCGCGCCGCGCCGTCCAGGCGGCGAAGCTCGGCGGCCACGACGTCGTCATCCTCGACACAGCCGGCCGTACCCATATCGACGAGCCGCTGATGGTCGAGATGGCCGACATCAAGCGCACCGGCGCGCCGCACGAGATCCTGCTCGTCGCCGACTCGCTGACCGGCCAGGACGCCGTCAATCTCGCCCGCAACTTCGACGAGCGGGTTGGCATCACCGGCCTGGTGCTCACCCGCATGGACGGCGACGGCCGCGGCGGTGCGGCGCTCTCCATGCGCGCCGTCACCGGCAAGCCGATCAAGCTGATCGGCACCGGCGAGAAGGCCGAGGACCTGGAGGACTTCCATCCCGGCCGCATCGCCAACCGCATCCTCGGCATGGGCGACATCGTCTCGCTCGTCGAGAAGGCGGCGCAGAACATCGACATGGAAGAGGCCGCCAAGGCGGCCGAGAAGATGCGCAAGGGCATCTTCGATCTCGACGACCTCGCCAACCAGCTCCGCCAGATGGAGAAGATCGGCGGCATGTCCGGCATGCTCGGCATGCTGCCCGGCGTCGGCAAGATCAAGAAGCAGATCGAGGGCGCCAACCTCGACGACAGCGTGATCAAGCGCCAGGTCGCGATCATCTCGTCGATGACCAAGGCCGAGCGCCGCAACCCCGACGTTCTCAAGGCGAGCCGCAAGAAGCGCATCGCCGCCGGTTCCGGCGTCAAGGTCGAGGACGTCAACCGCCTGCTCAAGATGCACCGCCAGATGGCCGATATGATGAAGGCCATGGGCAAGCAGAAGGGCGGCGGCATGCTCGGCAAGATGATGGGCGCGCGCGGCGGCGGCATGGGCGGCATGGGCGGCGGAATGCCTCCCGGCGGCATGCCGAACATCGATCCGGCCCAGCTCGAGAAGCTGGCCAAGCAGATGGGTGGCGGCGCCGGCCTGCCGGGTCTTCCCGGCCTCGGCGGCAAGCTGCCCGGCCTCGGCGGCTTCCCCGGCCTCCCCGGCAAGAAGAAATAGCAACCCCTTCGGAGCCGGGGCGACGCCGCGGATCCATCCAGACAACCGAATTCGTTTCAGAAGGAAGAAACCAGAATGTCCCTCAAGATCCGTCTCTCCCGCGGTGGTGCCAAGAAGCGTCCGTTCTACCGCATCGTCGTCACCGACGCCCGTTCGCCGCGCGACGGCCGCTTCATCGAGCGCATCGGTTCGTTCGACCCGATGCTCGCCAAGGACGCCGCCAACCGCGTCGTGCTCGACCTCGACCGCGCCAAGCACTGGCTGTCAGTCGGCGCCCAGGCCACCGATCGCGTCGCCCGCTTCCTGAGCGATGCCGGCCTCGTCAAGCGCGACCCGCGCAACAACCCCGAGAAGGCGCAGCCGGGCAAGAAGGCCCAGGAGCGCGCCGCCGAGAAGGCCAAGAAGGCCGAGGCCGCCGCCGAAGCCGCTGCCGAGTAATTTCGGACTGAAGCCGCGCCCCGCCGCAGGCGGGCGCGGCCCGCTCATGGGCGGGGACGCGGAAGGCGCCCCTGCCCCGAAGCCGCGCCATGCGGCTTCCCTGCCCTTCGGGTACTCGCCCCATCGGGCCCATCGACAAGGACATGCCATGCCTGCCCCGAACCCAGACAAGGTCCTCCTCGGCCAGTTCGGCGCCGCGCACGGCATCCGCGGCGAGATCAAGATCAATTCCTATACCGAGGAACCGGCCGGCATCGCCGATTACGGCCCGTTCACGCTCGATGACGGCCGCGTCGTCGAGATCGCCGCCATCCGCGTCCAGGGCGACGCGCTGGTCGCCCGCGTCAAGGGCATCGGCGACCGCAACGCCGCCGAGACGCTGCGCAACCGCAAGCTCTTCGTCGATCGCTCGGCCCTGCCGGACCTCGAGGAAGAGGACGATTTCTACCATGCCGACCTCGTCGGCCTGGCGCTCGAGCTCGAGGACGGCACGCCCTACGGCACCATCGCCTCGGTGCAGAATTTCGGCGCCGGCGACCTGATCGAGATCGAGCCCGCGCCCGGCGCCCGCACCTTCTACCTGCCGTTCACCCGCGCCATCGTGCCGAGCGTCGACATCCAGGCCGGCAAGGCCGTCGTCGTGCCGCCGCCGGAGACGGAAGCGCGCCCCGAACCGGGCGAGCCCGAGGACGAGGCGTGAGCGAGACGGTCGCCGACGGCGGCGACGTCGCGTCGTCCGCCGTGCCCGCACCCTGGCGCGCGACGATCCTGACGCTCTATCCCGACATGTTCCCCGGCCCGCTCGGCCAGTCGCTCTCCGGCAAGGCGATCGCCGACGGCAAGTGGTCGCTCGACGCCGTCAACATCCGCGACTTCGCCACCACCAAGCACCGCAATGTTGATGACACGCCGGCCGGCGGCGGCCCCGGCATGGTGATGCGCGCCGACATCGTCGCCAAGGCGCTCGACGCCGCGGCGCCGGCCGACGATCCGCGCCCCCGCCTCCTGATGAGCCCGCGCGGAAAACCGCTGGAGCAGGCGCGCGTCCGCGAACTCGTCGCCGGCCCCGGCGCGGTGATCCTCTGCGGCCGCTTCGAGGGCGTCGACGAGCGCGTCATCGAGGCGCGCGGCCTCGAGGAAGTATCGATCGGCGACTATGTGCTGTCCGGCGGCGAGCTCGGCGCCATGGTGCTGCTCGACGCCATCGTCCGGCTGCTGCCGGGCGTGATGGGCGGCGCCGAATCCGGCACCGAGGAGAGCTTCGAAAGCGGCCTGCTCGAATATCCGCACTATACCCGCCCGCGCGAATGGGAGGGGCGGACGATCCCGGACGTACTGCTCTCGGGCGACCACGCCGCGATCGCCAAGTGGCGCCGCCTTCAGGCCGAGCGCATCACCGCCGAGCGCCGGCCGGACCTGCTCGACCGCGACTGAGGCCGCGGCGCCAACTTCGGCGTCACGCCTCCCGGCCGGGCGCCGCCGCCGCCGAAAACACGCGCCGAAATCCTTCGACCAGCTCCGCGTCGGAATAGAGCAGCGGATCCTCCATGCGTTCGACCATGCCCTTCATGGTCAGCAATCCGATCGCCGAGAGATAGGCGAGAAACGCCATCAGCCGGGGCTCGACCGCAGCCCCGGGACGCCGCGTTTCCCGCTCGCCGCCGAGCCGCGCCGCCGCTCCGGCAAGCACGAGATCGTTCAGAGGCCGAATGCGCTCGAACTGCTCCGCGTCCCAGCGGAGCGCCCCGGCGCCGGCGACCTGTCCGAACAGGAAGGCGAGCCGGAAATCATCGAGCTGCGGCGCGAAGGCCTCGACCGTCGCGCCAACCACGGCGCCGAGCGCCTCGCCACCATCGGCGGCCCTGGCGACCGCGTCGTGCACGGCGCGCGACTGGCGCTCCAGCACGCCATAGACCAGCTCGAAGACCAGCGCTTCCTTGGAGCGGAAATAATAGTAGAGGCCGGTCTTGGACATGCCGGCCTCGGTCGCCACGGCCTCCAGCGTCATCGCGGCGACGCCATTCGACAGCAGCACCCGCCGTGCCGCCGCCAGGATTTCAGCCCTCGACTGATCGCGCCGCCGCGCCTGTCGCGCCGCGCGCGAAGCGCGCTTCGCCTCTTCCTGCCGTGCCTGCTCCCGCACCGCTTCGTCGCTCATTTCCGCCGTCCAGACGCTCCATCCCAGACAAGGAATGTACCGATAGACACGCTAAAAGTCCAGTTATTGACTTTTTCGACCGTCGGTCTAATTTGGGATACGAAGTTCACTGCGCCGGTTGCAGGACCGCGACGGGCGCTCGCACGGAGCCACGCATGCCCGTCCTCAGCTTCGACAATCCGCTATTCGCGACCTATGTCATCGCGGCGACGATCCTGATCCTCAAGGCCGCGGCCATGGCCTGGCTGGTCGTCTTCCGGATGATCCGGGAGAATGGCGGCTTCCGCTCGCCGGAGGATATCCGCAAGACCCTCGCCAATCCGAACCCCCACCCGCATCAGCTCGAGCCGAACGAACGCGTCGAGCGCCTGCGCCGGATCCAGCTGAACGACCTCGAAAGCCTTCCCTATTTCCTGGTCGCCGGCTTCCTCTGGATCCTGACGGAGCCATCGCTCGTCCTCGCCCAGTGGCTGCTCTACGGCTATGTCGTCACGCGGCTGGCGCATTTCGTCGCCTACCTGACCGCGCAGATCCATGACATCCGGGCGCTGCTATGGACGCCGGGATCGCTGATCCTGATCTACATGGCGGCAAGCACGCTCGTGACCGCCCTCCTCACCGGCTGAAGCCAGCGGGTCCGCCCCAGCTCGGCCCCGCCGGGCCAGGCTTTCCGCCAACCTCCGGCCGACGCGCCATCCGGATCGCCGCGGGCCGCCACGGACCGAGGCCGGCCTAGCGCAGGTCAAGCAAGCGCCGCATCGTGCCGCCCATCACCGCCACCCGCCCCTCGGCGGAAAACGGGCCATGACGACTGAGCAGCGACAAGGTCTGCGCATAGGTCATGTGGCGGCGAGAGACCGGATAGTCCGAGCCCCAGACGAGACGGTCCGGGCCGAACGCCTCGCCCAGCATCTCCGGAATCCAGCGGAGCTCCGGATAGGGGAACTCCTGTCCGGGATCCGCGACATTGCCCATGCCCGAATATTTCACGACGATGTTCGGCGCGGCCGCCGCGTCGAGGACATCGCTGGCGCTCTCCGGCCCGGTGCCGGAGCGCGGGCCGAGGAAGGCAAAATGGTGCAGGAGGATCGTCAGCTCCGGCAGTTTTCGCGCCAGCGCGACGACATGGGGAACCTGGCGGGGCAGCACGGAGAGGCTGGCGAGAAGGCGATGCTCGGACGCGAGGCGGAAGAAGGCGAGGCCTTCGTCGCCGACGAGCCAGGAACCATCCTCCGCCTCGGTCAGGTAGAGCGTGAAGCCGCGGAACGGCCAGCGCCGCATGGCATCGCGCAGGCGCTGCGCGGCGCCGGGCGTCTGGTAGGTCTGCTGCCACCGGCATTCGAGATCCGGGAAGACCGTCAGCCGGCCGGGATAGCGCCGCGCGGCGTCGAAGGCGTAGTCGGCATTGGCCGAGTTCTCGCCGATCCCAGCACAGATGACCACGGCGTGGTCGACGCCGTTGGTGTCCATCTCGTAGAGGAGCTGCTCGACCCGGCCGCGGCCATGCGGATCGGGCACCGGCGGCTGGTAGGGCCATGTCTCCCAGACATGGCAATGGCCGTCGACGATCATCCGGCCGGTCCGCTGCCCGCCGAGGCCGCCGCGCGTTCGCGCGCCACGGCCTGCTGGATCGCCGCGGCGGTGGTCGACGCCTCGCCGTCCCGGACCGCATCGGCGACGGCACGCAACGGCCCCGTCGCATAGAGCGCGGTCGGCCCGGACGGCAGGAACGCACGCGGCGGGCCCGGATCCTCGTCGAGGTTCCAGGGCTTGTCCGGATCGGGCGACGGCACCGCGTCGATCAGGGCGCGCGTATAGGCATGCGCCGGCCGCTGGATCACCTCTTCCGCCGCGCCGACCTCCATGATCCGCCCGCCATGCAGCACGACGATGGTGTCGGCCACCTGATAGGCGGTGGCGAGATCGTGCGTGACGTAGATCAGCGAGATGCCGAGCTCGCGGTTGAGCTCATGCAGGATCTCGAGGATGGTCGAGCGCAACGACGCGTCGACCATGGAAACCGGCTCGTCCGCGAGGATGATCTTCGGATCGAGCAGCAGCGCCCGCGCGATCATGATGCGTTGCCGCTGCCCGCCCGAGAGCTGGTGCGGATACTTGCCGAGCGTCTTCCCAGGGTCGAGCCCGACACGGCGCAGCGCCGTCTCGATCCGGTGATAGGCTTCTTCCCGAGACGCCGTGATGCCGAACGCCTTCAGCGGTGCCAAGAGCGGATGGTCGACGCGATAGAACGGATTGAAGGCCTCGAACGGGTCCTGGAAGATCGCCTGGACCTCGCGGCGGAAATCCTTACGTGCCGCGCCGGAGAGGCGGGCGACCGGGCGGCCGCCATAGAGAACCTCGCCGCGCGTCGGATTCTGGAAGCCGAGCAGCATCCGGATCAGGGTCGTCTTGCCGCTGCCGCTCTCGCCCACCACGGCCGTGATGGCCGGCGTCCCGCCGACCGTCAGCGACACGTCGGCCAGCGCCGGACGGCCCTTGCCGCGGGAGAAGTCGACATCGACGTTGCGGACTTCGATCACGCCGTCCATCTCAAGCCTCCTCCTGCCGCATGACGGCCTTCCGCACGCCCCTCGGACCCTCGAACGAGGGCAGCGAGTCGATCAGCATCCGCGTATAGGCATGCTTCGGCGCCGCGAATACCTCGCGGACGGGCCCCATCTCGACCAGCTCGCCGCGATACATCACGCCGATCTTGCTGACGAAATGCGCCATCAGCGCCATGTCGTGACCGATCAGCACGATGGCGGCGCCGAGATCCTTCTGGACCCGCCCCAGCGTCGCCAGCACCTGCTTCTGCACCATCACGTCCAGCGCGCTGGTCGGCTCGTCCGCCAGGATCAGGCTGGGCTCCAGGGCGATCGACATGGCGATGCAGACGCGCTGCTTCATGCCGCCCGAAAGCTCGTGCGGGTAGCGATCCTGGGCCGAGGCGGGAAGGCCGACGCGCTCGAGCAGCGCGCCGATGATCGCCCGGCGCTCGCCGCGCCCGTGCCGGACGCCGTGGTCGTCATAGATGTCGGCGAACTGACGACCGATCCGGAGCACGGGATTGAGCGAGCTCATCGCGCCCTGCGGCACCAGCGACATCTCGGCCGAGCGGACAGCGCGGAAATCCTTCTCGGACACGGCGCTGATGTCGCGGCCGTTGAGCCGCATGCTGCCGGAGGCGACGCGGCCGCCGCGCAGCATGCGCATCAGCGCCAGGATGGTGGTCGACTTGCCGGAGCCGGATTCGCCGACGAGCCCGAAACGCTCACCCGGCTGCAGCGAGAAGCTGACGTCGCGGACCGCGTGGAACACGCCGTCCGGCGTGTCGTATTCGATGTTCAGGTTGGAGACTTCGAGGACGGGTTTCATCGCGACGCTCCCACCCGCTTGTTGACGTAGCCGTCCATGCCGACGGAGGTGAGCATGAGCGCGACGAAGATGAGCGAGATCGCCAGGATCGGCGGCCCCCACCACCACCAGAAGCCGCGCAGGATCGCGCCGTAGAACTGGGCCCAGTAGATGATCGTGCCGAGCGTCAGCTCGTTCTGCGGCCCCAGCCCGAGCGCCTCCAGGCCGATCGTGGCCAGCATCGCGTTCGAGACGGTGAGGACGAAGCTCGCCGCGATGAACGGCAGCAGGTTGGGCAGGACCTCGACGAAGATCAGCCGGAGCCCGGAAGCGCCGTTGAGGCGCGCGACCTGGATGTAGCCGCGCTCGCGCAGCGACAGCGTCTGCGCCCGGATCGTGCGCGTCGCCACCATCCACGACAGCGACGACACGATCAGCGCCATCAGCCCGACCGTCATCTCGCGCACATTGGAGGCGACGAGGACGAGGATGGCGATGCCGGGGATGGTCATCATCACGTCCGAGGCCAGGCGGATGACCGCATCGACGATGCCGCCCATGAAGCCGGCGATCAGGCCGAAGACGACGCCGACGGAAAGGCTGATCAGGCCGGCGGCGATGCCGATCTTCAGCGTCTGCGGCATGGCGAGCAGCAGCACCGTCCACATGTCGCGCCCCTGCCCGTCCGTGCCGAGCCAGTGGGCGAGCGACGGCGGCTGCCGGGGAATGGTGGCGCCGACGCGGGCGGCCGACGGATCGATCAGCCACGGGCCGACGATCGAAAGCGCGCCGATGGCGGCGAGGATGAGGAGACCGGCGAGGAGCGCGCGATTGCGCAGCAGCGGCCGCAGGAGCGAAGCGTGTCGCGACATGGTTCAGCTCCGCGCTTCCGCGATCCGCGGATCGATGAGGGGGTAGATCATGTCCAGGACGAACATGGCGACGGCGATCGACACCGACAGCAGCAGCACGATGCCCTGGATGACGAAATAGTCGTTGGCCTGGATCGCCTGATAGAGGCGGAAGCCGATGCCGGGATAGGAAAAGGTCACCTCGACCAGGATGGCGCCGGACACGATGTGGCCGAGCGTCAGCGCGAGCTTGGTGAGCTGCGGCAGCAGCGCGTTGCGGGCGCCGTACCAGAGGAAGATGCGCTTCGGCTTCAGCCCCTTCGCATCGGCCAGCGAGATGTAGTCCTCGCCGAGCACGCTGACGATCATGCCGCGCATGCCGAGCGCCCAGGCGCCGATTTCGGCCAGGATGATGGAAAGCGCCGGCAAGGTGCCGTGCCAGGCGATCGCGCCGAGGGTCGACCAGTTGAAGCCCGGCGTCGCGCCGAACGGCATGCCGCCGCCCGCCGGGAACCACCGGAGCACGATGGCGAAGACATAGAGCAGGATCATGCCGATCAGGAAGTACGGCACCGAGGACAGCAGCACGACACCCGAACCGAAGTTCCGCAGCGCCGGCCGCGTGCGCGGCCAGCCCATCGCCGCGCCCAGCCAGGTTCCGATCGCGAAGCTGACGACCGTCGCGAAGCCGAGCAGGCCGAGCGTCCAGGGCAGGCCCGCCGCGATCGCATGCGACACGCGCTCGGGATAGGCCGCGAGCGACACGCCGAGATCGAGGCGGAGGATCGACGCCCAATAGGCGAGATACTGGCTGAACAGCGGCTGATCGAGCCCGAAGCGGGCGCGATAGGACGCGACCATCTCGCCGATGTCGCCGCCGGAACCGCCGCCCGTGGCGAGCAGCTGGTTCAGCTGCGCCTCGATCGGATCGCCGGGCATGAGGCGCGGCAGCAGGAAATTGATGGTGATCGCCAGGAAGATCACCAGGAGCATCATGCCGAAGCGCTCGGCTACATATTTGCCGTACATGGCATTCCCCCTAGGCGCAGAGCGCTTCCAGCGCCTTTTCGGTGAGACCGAGGCCGAAGCCCGGTTCGCCGTTCGGCGTCAGCCGGCCGTTTACGGGCACGGCCATGCCGGGGAAGATCCGCGTCTCCTCGAGGGGCTGGCCCGGCGCGGAACCGATGAAATACTCGCCGCGCCGGATGCGGGCATTGGCGACGCTGAAATGCTGGCCGTAGGGCGTGTTCATGCCGGCATGCGGAATCACCTCGACGCCGGCGGCATCGGCGATGTGCATGATGCGCTGGCATCCGGTGAAGCCGCCGGCCCAGCAGACGTCGGGCTGGACGACATCGAGCAGGTTGCGGCTGACCGCGTGCAGGAACGTCTCCGGCACATACCAGTGCTCGCCGCCGGCCAGCGTCATCCAGGGCAGGCGCGCCCGCAGCGCGGCATGGGCGTCGAGATTGTCGGGAGCGAGCCCGTCCTCGATCCAGCCGAGATCATAGGGGCGCAGCCGCTCGGCCAGCCGGACGGCATAGTCGAGGTCGAGCGCCAGCCAGCAATCGAGCATCAGCTCGACGTCCGGCCCCACCAGCTCGCGCGTCCGGGCGACCAGCTCCTCGTTGCGCGCCAAGCCGTCGCGGCCGTCATGCGCGCCATAGGGGCAGGCCAGCTTGGTGGCGCGGAAGCCGAGTTCCAGGTGCCAGTCGGTGTCGTTGCCGGTCGCGTAGCATTCGACGCTCGCCTGCGTCGGCCCGCCGGCGATCTCGTAGACCGGCGCGCGCAGGAGCTTGCCCTTGAGATCCCAGAGCGCGAGATCGACGGCGCTGATCGCGTAAGCCGAGAGGCCGCCGGAACCATAGGGCATGGCGATGCGCATCATCATGTCCCAGGCGCGGTCGGTCGCCATGGCGTCCTCGCCCGCGAGCACCGAGGCGAAATGATCGTTGATCAGCGAGATGACCGGCTGGCCGTGGCGCGAAACGCCGAAGCCGGTGGTGCCGTCATCGGCCGTCACCAGGCAGCCGACGGCACCATCGAAGCGCCAGCTCGAGCGCCGGGCCTTGAATTTGTCATAGCCCGACATCGGCCCGGCGACGACCGCGTCCCTTGTCCACGGCGCGCGCCGGGGCGAGCCCGCCTTCGCGTCCTGCTCTCGATACAGCGCGCCCACCATGTCGGTGCGGATCGAAAAGGCGCGGATTTCCTTGATCTTGACCACTTGCCGCTCGCTTGCATGGAACCGGGGCCGCCAGGGCGGCTCCGGTTCGACCGATGTTGGTTGTCGGGTTACTGGGTCGGCTTCAGCCGGTGGATGACCAGCGCGAACCCGTCCCAGGGCAGCGGCTGGGCGACATAGGGGTCGGCAGCCGACGGGAATCCGGTCCAGAACGTCGTGTTGAACGGCTGGGTCTGGATTTCCTCGAACAGGGCGATCTCGGGAAGGTCGCGTGCGACGATCGCCGTGGCCTGGCGGACGAGGTCCACATAGGCCGGATCCTTCGGCGAGGGCTGCCTGGCCTCCATCGCGTCCAGCAGCTTGTCCAGCTCCGGATTGGCATAGCGGGTCGGGGCGCGCAGGTTCTTCGACGCCTCGCCGGGCTTCGCCGCGTATTTGGAGTGGAAGTGCTCCAGCGTCTGCCACGGGTCATAGAGGCTGCCGCAATGCGGATAGACGCTGAGGTCGAAATTGCCGGCCGTCAGCGCCTCGGTCTGCGCCGTCACCTGGCGGACATTGACGACCGCGTCGAAGCCGGCCGATTGCAGCTGCTCGGCCAGGACCGGGCCGATCGGATCGCCCTGGCCGACCTGGATCTCCATCTCGAGCGGCTTGCCGTCGGGCTGTTCCCATTTGCCGGCCGCGTTCTTCTTGAACCCGGCCTCGGTGAGCAGCGCCTCGACCTTTTCAAGGCTACGGCCGTCCAGAGCGGCAGCGGCAATCACATCGGCCATCTGGCCGGTGTAGTCGGTCATGCCCTTGTAGGAGGAGAACGGCAGCTGCGCCTTCAGCACCGAGCCCTCATAGGCGAGGTTGACGATCTGGTCGCGGTCGAGGGCGGCATTGACCGCCTGGCGCAGCGCCGGATTGTCGAAGGGCGGCTTCTGCACGTTGAAGCGGATGCCGATGACGCAACCGTTCGGCGCGCCCCAGACCGGCCCCTCGGCGTTCCACGCGGTGAGCGCCGGGTTCTGCGCCCGCGCCGCCTCGAACACGCCGCTCTGGATGTTGCGGCCGATGTCGATCTGGTTGGTGGCGTAGAGCTGCGGCATCGCCTCGGCCGTCGCCGACACATAGACCACACGCTTCACTTCCGGCATGGCGGCGGCAACGCCGGCGTCCTTGGCCCACCACTTGTCGCGCAGGTCGAAGAAGAGCGAGCTCGCGTCGGACTTGACCAGCCTGTACGGCCCGGTGCCGACCGGCCAGCCCTTGGCGAGGTCGAAATTGCCGAACGTCTTCGGATCCTGCCCCTGCCAGATATGCTTGGGCACGACGACGAGACGGGTCGACTGGCCGGTGGCGAGGAAATCCTGCGCCCAGCGCGGACCCGGCTTGGCGAGCGTGATCTTGACGGTCTGCGGGTCGACGGCTTCCGCCGACTTCACCCACTCGGCGATGGCGCCGGAGAACAGCAAGTCCGGCGCGGCCGCCTTGAGCATGTCGAGCGTGAACACGACGTCGTCCGCGTCGAGGGCCTCGCCGTCGCTCCACGTCACGCCCGGACGCAACTTCACCGTCACCTCGGTGAAGTCGTCATTGTAGGCGAAGCTCTCGCCGATCCAGGGGATCAGCTCGTTGGTGAAGTGGTTCGTGTAGAACAGCGACTCGTAGACGGTGTAGTGCAGGTTGTTGCGCTGGTGCAGCAGCACGCCCGCATAGGGGTTGAAATTGTCGATCGACGGGACCTGGTTGTAGTAGTCCCAGCCCTGGCTGATCAGCGTGCGGTTGCGCGGCACGTCCGGCAATTCCTGCGCCAGCGCCGCGGAGGCGCCGACGAGCAGCATGGCGCCGCAATAGAGTGCAGATAGTCGTAAACGCAAAGATGCCTCCCTGGATCTCTCTGGTTCAGTCTTCGTGGCCATCGGCCCCGGCGGTCATGTGGAAGACGCGCTCGATCGACTCCCGGCGCGGCTGGTCGCCATCCATCTCGAGGACGTCACTCATGAAGACGCGCCAGCGCAGGATCACCGGATCCTCCGGCTGCGACGGGTCGGGCGGCGCCGTGCGCAGCATGTGTCCGTAGACCCTGCGCGCCTCGGCATTGAGGTGGATGTCGTAGTGGACGACGCCGGCGCCGCGCAGCGCCGCCAGCATTTCCGGCCAGATCTCGGCGTGGCGACGGCGATACTCGTCGACCTGCCCGTCGCGGATGCGCAGCACGAAGGCAGAGGCGTGAAGGTCCGCGAGGCGCGTCATCGACCCGCCCCTCCCATCACCGGGACGGCCGAGCCACCCTGTCGCGCCGATGCCAGCATCGCTGCGATCGTGGCCGCCGTCTGCGCTCCCATGCTGGCCGGCGACAGGTTGCGGCCCTGGCCGAGCGCGAGATCGACGAGGGCGTTGACCGGGCCGTCGCAGCGATACATCCAGTCGCCCCCGGCGAGGGCCAGCCGCTCGACCGCGCCATCGTTGCGGCGGATCTCGCAATGGTCGCGATCGAACTCGGCGGTCAGCAGCCCTTCCGATCCCGCGATGAACAGGCGCATCAGCCCGCGATTACCCTGCGGCATGGCGGCCGCGCCGGAAAGCGCGGCCACGGCGCCGTTCGACAGGCGGAGCGCGGCCGCGTCGGCGAGATCGACGCCGGAATGCGGATGCGACAGGGCCGAGATCGCCAGCGGCGAAAGCCCGGTCAGGAAGAAGAGCAGCGCCAGCGAGTGGGACATCTGGCCATAGGCGAAGCCACCGCCCTGGGCCGGATCCTGCCATGTGCTGGCATCGGGCCGGAAGAACGCCTTGCCCCAGGAATCGAGCCCGCGCTCTCCGGAGAACACGTCGCGCGTCGCCGAGATGAAACTGCACATGACGTGCTCGATCGTGCCGATCGCGCCATCCGCGATGCGCTGGCGCACGGCGTCGACCTGCGGCAGGTAGTTGTAGCCGTTCGCCACCAGCAGGTGTCGCCCGCGCCGCTCGGCTTCGGCGGCGAGGCGCCACGCCTCGGCGGGATCGAGCGTCATCGGCTTCTCGCACAGGACATGCGCGCCGCGCTCGAGCGCCATCATCGCGTGCTCGTAGTGCAGGTGATGCGGCGACGCGACGATCACGATGTCCGGCTCGCGGGCGAGCACCGCCGCGGCGTCCTCGGAGCCGAAGCGGAAGCCGAAATGGGCGCGCACCCGCTCGAGCTCGTCGGCCCCGAGCCGGCTGACGCCATCGAGCACGACCTCGGGCCGCGCCAGCAGCGCCGGAATGTGATTCTGCGCGGCATACCAGCCGGCGCCGATCACCGCCGCCCGCAACTTTCCGTCCTGCACCCCGTCCTCCCGCTCCACCCGCGCATGCCACGACGACAAAAGCCGTTCATGCCCGCCCCTTCCGCCGCCCTTCCACTTGCCAAGCGCCGGCGAATGGATATCATTTTGGACAACGATGGACAGCGCTGTCCAATACGGGGTACGTTTGGACAAGCGGACTGTCAAGCGCTATTTCGGACGACCGGGAGAGGCTGGCATTGAAGCTCGAAGATGTTGCACAGGCGGCAGGCGTTTCGACGATCACCGTGTCGCGGTGCATCAGCAATCCCGGACGCGTGTCGGCGCGAACGCGCGAGCACGTGCTCAAGATCGCCGAGGAGATGGGCTACATCCCCAATCGCGTCGCCTCCAGCCTGGCC
Organism: Pseudomonadota bacterium; assembly: GCA_023391905.1. Lineage (GTDB taxonomy): Bacteria > Pseudomonadota > Alphaproteobacteria > Rhizobiales > Kaistiaceae > Kaistia. The sequence continues at coordinate 13,940 of JAEWAD010000293.1, forward strand.
TCCAGCCAGTCGAAGGTGATCGGCGTCGTCGTTCCGACGCTGGCGAACCCGATCCACGGCATGGTCCTGCAGGGCGTCGCCGACATACTGGAGCCGGCGGGCTATCAGCTGCTGCTCGGCAACTCGCATTTCCGGACCGACAACGAGCTGGCGCTCGTGCGCACCTTCATCGGCCACCGGGTCGACGGCATTCTCCTGACGGGAAGGGATCGCGCCCCGGAATGCGCCGAGATGCTGACGCGGGCGCAAATCCCGATGGTCGAGATGTTCGACTACAACGCCGAGCCGCTGGACGTCTCGGTCGGCTCGTCGAATTTCGACGCCGGCGCGTCGCTGGCGCGCTATCTGCTCCGGCGCGAGCGGAAGCGGCTCGCCTTCGTCGGCCATACCGGGCTCGACGACAGCCGCATGGTCGCCCGCCTCGAAGGCATGCAGCTCGCCTGCCACGAGCATGGCGCCGCGCCGCCGCTGCACTACGAGGTCACGAGCGATCCCGGCAGCGGCAATGGCGGTGAGGTCGTCGGCTCGATCCTGCACGAGGCGCCGGAGGTCGACGCCGTGGTCTTCGCCGGTCACCAGCTGGCGGTCGGCGCGATCCGCTACGCCCAGGACGTCGGCATTGATGTCCCCGGTCGGCTGGCGATCGCCGGCTTCGGCGATTCCCCGATCGCCAGATGGATCACGCCGAGCCTGACCACGGTGCGCTTCCCGGTGCGCGAAACCGGCACCGAGGCCGGCCGCCTGCTGCTGGCGCGCCTGCGCGGCGAGACGATCCCCAACCGCTCGATCCGGCTGGGTTTCGAGGTCATGAGCCGCGAAAGCGCCTGAGCGCGGCGCCACTCGGCCCGGCGCCGGGCCTTCGGCCTGGTTGCAGGCCCCGCTGGACTTTCGCTGCCGCTTCCTGTACACGCGCGCCATCCATGGCCTTCAACGGCTTTGGACAAATAACTGAAAACAGCGCACCGAAACGCTAGCGGCCCGCAAGGGACCGCATCGGCAGGAGTTGAGACCATGGTCAACATCATCGAACAGCTCGAGAAAGAGCAGCTCGAAATCGTCGCCGCCATGCGCGCCGTCCCGGAGTTCCAGCCCGGCGACACGCTCAAGGTCAACGTGAAGGTCGTCGAAGGCACGCGTTCGCGCGTCCAGGCCTATGAAGGCGTCTGCATCGCCCGCTCGGGTGGCGGCCTCTCCGAGAGCTTCACCGTTCGCAAGATTTCCTACGGCGAGGGCGTCGAGCGCGTCTTCCCGGTCTACTCGCCGCTGATCGCCAGCATCGAAGTCGTCCGCCGCGGCAAGGTTCGTCGCGCGAAGCTTTATTACCTGCGCGATCGTCGCGGCAAGTCGGCCCGCATCGTCGAGCGCACCGAGGCCCGCAAGGACAAGGCTCAGGCCTGATCCTTCGCCCGAGGCGAGGCTTACGAAGGCGGGTCCCCAGGACCCGCCTTTTCTTTTGGGGGAAGCTGAGATGGACGCCTTCAAGCAGAGCAACCGCGCCGGCTGGGACGAGCGCGCCGACATCCACGCCAAGGACAGCACCGGCTTCTACGCGATCGACCGGTTCCTGGCCGGCGAGGACGTGCTCTACCCGATCGAGGCAGCCGAGATCGGCGACGTCGCCGGGCTGAAGCTCGCCCATTTCCAGTGCCATATCGGCATCGACACGCTGTGCCTCGCCCGCCGCGGCGCCATCGCCACCGGGCTCGACTTCTCGCCGCACGCCATCGCCCAAGCCGAGGATCTCTCCCGGCGTTCCGGCATCACCGCCGGTTTCGTCGAGGGCGAGGTCTATGACGCGCCGGAGCTGATCGGCACGGACTTCGACATCGTCTTCACCAGCTGGGGCACCATCACCTGGCTCGACGACATCCGCGCCTGGGCGCGGGCCGTCGCCGGCACGCTGAAACCGGGCGGCCGCCTCTATTTCGCCGACAGCAACCCGTCGATCATGACGCATGAGGAAATCGACGGCGTGATCCGGCCGCGCTACGACTGGCGCTCGGCCCGCGAGACGCCGCAGCGCTTCGACGCCGAGACGACCTATACCGGCGACGCGACGCCGCTCGTCACCAATTTCACCTATGAGTGGATGCGCGGCACCTCCGACGTCATCGACGCCCTGCTCCGGGCCGGCATGCGGCTCGACTTCCTGCGCGAGCACGAGCTCCTGCCCTTCCGGCTGTTCCCGATGATGGTCGAGGCCGGCGACCGCATGTTCGCGCTTCCGGCCGGCCAGCCGCGCCTGCCGCTGGCGCTTTCCTTCGGCGCGACGAAACGCTGATCCGGTGCTAGGATCCGTTGCATGATCCGAATTGTCGTTCCGGCATTTGACTGCTATTTAGAACCGCTATGAACAGCCCCTTCGCCCGCATTCCCCAGCCGACGACCGCCGAATTCGCGGCGTTGACGGATCATGCGCGGCTGCCCTGGCGCTTCTTCGCCCGTCTGCTGGCGACCGAGGACCTGGATTCCGATCGACTTTGACGGGGCAGCGGCCCCTGACGATCGACCCTCGCACAGCATTTTTCTTTCAGGAATAAAGACGTCATGACCACGTCGAACGGCAATCCCCGGACGCTCTACGACAAGATCTGGGACGACCACGTCGTCGAGCAGAACGAAGACGGCAACTCGATCCTCTACATCGACCGCCACCTCGTGCACGAGGTGACGAGCCCGCAGGCCTTCGAGGGCCTGCGCATGGCCGGCCGCAAGGTGCACCAGCCGAAGAAGACGCTGGCCGTCGTCGACCACAACGTGCCGACGACCGACCGCACGCACGGCATCGAGAACCCGGAATCGGCGCTGCAGGTGGCGACGCTGGCCGAGAACGCGGCCGAGTTCGGCGTCGAGTATTATTCCGAGCTCGACCATCGCCAGGGCATCGTCCACATCGTCGGCCCCGAGCAGGGCTTCACCCTGCCCGGCATGACCATCGTCTGCGGCGACAGCCACACCTCGACGCATGGCGCCTTCGGCGCGCTGGCGCATGGCATCGGCACGTCCGAGGTCGAGCACGTGCTCGCCACCCAGACGCTGATCCAGAAGAAGGCCAAGAACATGCTGGTCACCGTCGACGGCGTCGCGCCGGAGGGGGTCACCGCCAAGGACATCATCCTCGCCATCATCGGCGAGATCGGCACGGCCGGTGGCACCGGCCACGTCATGGAATATGCCGGCGAGGCGATCCGCGCGCTTTCCATGGAAGGCCGCATGACCGTCTGCAACATGTCGATCGAAGGCGGCGCGCGCGCCGGCCTGATCGCCCCCGACCAGAAGACCTTCGAATACATCGCCGGCCGCCCGAAGGCGCCGACCGGTGCCGAATGGGACATGGCGGTGCGCTACTGGGAGACGCTGCACACCGACGCGGGCGCCCATTTCGACACCGAGATCCGTCTCGACGCCGCCAGCCTGCCGCCGATCGTCACCTGGGGCTCGTCGCCCGAGGACGTCGTCTCGGTCGCCGGCGTCGTGCCGAACCCGGACGACATCGCCGACGAGAACAAGCGCAAGTCGAAGTGGCGCGCGCTCGACTACATGGGCCTGAAGCCCGGCACCCGCATGGTCGACATCCCGGTCGAGCGCATCTTCATCGGCTCCTGCACCAATGGCCGCATCGAGGACCTGCGCGCCGCCGCCGCGATGATCCGCGGCCAGAAGGTGCGCGAGGGCGTCAACGCCATGGTCGTGCCCGGCTCCGGCCTGGTGAAGGCGCTGGCCGAGGCCGAGGGCCTCGACAAGCTGTTCCGCGACGCCGGCTTCGACTGGCGTGAGCCGGGCTGCTCGATGTGCCTCGCCATGAACGACGACCGGCTGAAGCCGCATGAGCGCTGCGCCTCGACCTCGAACCGCAATTTCGAGGGCCGCCAGGGCTTCAAGGGCCGCACCCATCTCGTCTCGCCGCAGATGGGGGCGGCGGCGGCGATCGCCGGCCATTTCGTCGACATCCGCAACTGGCGCTGAGCCGCTGGGATCGCTGATACGAGAAAGGGCCCGGACGGCGACGTCCGGGCCCTTTTTTTTGATTCAGGCGCCGCTGCCCTACCAGCGATAGCCGCGATGGCCGCCGCGCACCCAGTGGCAGCGCTCGCCGACCACGACCTTGCGCCACTGCCAGCGATGATGGCGCCAGACCTTGCGCTCGCGCACGACCGGCCGGCAGACCTTGTGGGCGCGGCCCCAGCCATGATGGCGCGGGCCATTGTCCCAGCCGCGATCCTGGTGGTGGTGCCGATGCGGCTCGCCGCGATGCCAGGCCAAGGCGCTGCCCGTCGTCAGGCTGAGCGCGCCGGTGGCAAGCGCCAGCGTGGTGGCCGCGGCGATCATGGTTTGCTTGAGCATCAGTCAGTCTCCCTTTCAGGCATTCAGACCTTGCCGGCCTGCTGCGCCCATAAAAGGGGACCGCGCATGAACCCGCGCTGAGGCGCGCGTTCATGCGGCATTCACGAAAAACCGCCCCTGGCGTGCATTGACGCTAAGTCAGACTTACCAGTAGTTCGTCCAGTAGCAGCGGTCGCCGACATAGATGTTGCGCCAGCGCCAACCCTGGCTGGTGCGCACCTTGGCGGCCCGGTACACTGGCTCGCAGACGCGGTTGGCGCCATAGCCCCAGGCGCCATAGCCGAGACCGAGCCCGAGGGCGGGTGCGCCCCAGCCCCATCC
>JAEWAD010000321.1 GCA_023391905.1 Pseudomonadota bacterium
GTCGAGCGGCGCGCCGTCGAGCTGCACGGCGCCGTCGACGACGGTAACCGGCAGGAACGAGGATTCGCCGATGAAGCCGAAGACGAACGGGCTCGCCGGCGCGTCATAGATCTCGTCCGGCGTGCCGACCTGCTCGATCTGGCCCTTCGACATGACGACGACGCGGTCGGCGAGCTCCAGCGCCTCTTCCTGGTCGTGCGTGACGAAGAAGGTGGTGTGGCCGGTGCGGTCGTGGATCTCGCGCAGCCAGCGGCGCAGGTCCTTCCGAACCTGAGCATCCAGCGCGCCGAACGGTTCGTCGAGCAGCAGCACGCGCGGTTCGATGGCGAGCGCGCGGGCAAGCGCCACGCGCTGGCGCTGGCCGCCGGAGAGCTGCGAGGGGTAGCGCTTGTCGAGACCCGACAGCTGCACGAGATCGAGCAGATGGAGCACGCGCTTGCGGATCTCCGCCTTGGCCGGCCGCTCGCCGCGCGGACGGACCGTCAGGCCGAAGGCGATGTTGTCGAACACCGTCATGTGGCGGAACAGCGCGTAGTGCTGGAACACGAAGCCGACATTGCGGTCCTGCACCCTGAGGCCGAGCGCATCCTCACCACCGAACAGCACGCGGCCGGCGGTCGGCGCGTCGAGGCCGGCCAGGATGCGGAGCAGCGTCGTCTTGCCGGAGCCGGACGGCCCGAGCAGAGCGACCAGCTCGCCCGCCTTGACGTCGAGCGAGACGCCATGCAGCGCCGGCGTGTCGCCGAACGCCTTCTGGACATTCTCGATCGTCACGTCGATCGGCGCGCCAAGCGCCACGGACGCACCCGGTTCGATCGGGGTGATCGCGTTCATGTGAGTTTCCTCAGTGGCGGCGCGTCGCGGCGATCTCTTCGGCATAACGCCATTCCAAGACCGACTTGACGACCAGTGTAAAGAGGGCAAGCAGCGCCAGCAGCGAGGCTACGGCGAATGCGGCCGCGAAATTGTACTCGTTGTAGAGAATCTCGACATGCAGCGGCATGGTGTTGGTCAGGCCGCGAATGTGGCCGGACACCACGGATACCGCGCCGAACTCGCCCATCGCGCGGGCGTTGCAGAGCAGCACGCCGTAGAGCAGCGCCCATTTGACGTTCGGCAGCGTGACGCGGAAGAACACCTGCCAGCCGGAGGCGCCGAGCGACAGCGCCGCCTCCTCGTCGCCCCTGCCCTGCTGCTCCATCAGCGGGATCAGCTCGCGCGCGACGAACGGGAAGGTGACGAAGATCGTCGCCAGCACGATGCCCGGCACGGCGAAGATGACCTGGATGCCCTCGCTCTTCAGCCAGGGCCCGAGCAGGCTCTGCGAACCGAACAGCAGCACATAGATCAGGCCGGCGATCACAGGCGAGACCGAGAACGGCAGGTCGATCAGCGTGTTGAGCAGGCTCTTGCCCCTGAAGTCGAACTTGGCGATCGCCCAGGACGCCGCCAGGCCGAAGACGAGGTTGCAGGGCACGGAGATCGCCGCGACCAGAAGCGTCAGGCGGATCGCCGCCGCCGCGTCCGGCTCGAAGATCGCCTCCCAATAGGCCGGCAGCCCGCCGCGGAACGCCTCGACGAACACCGCGACCAGCGGCAGCATCAGGAACAGCGCGAGAAAGGCGAGCGAGACGAGGATCAGCGCGACGCGAACGCGCCGCCGCTCCATCGTCACCGGCCGGAAATGGATGGCGGACGCGCCCGGCAGGCGCGCCGTCGTGAAAGCCCCGTCAGACATCGCCGAACCTCCTGAGGCTCCAGCTCTGGATGAGATTGATCACGAGGAGGATCAGGAACGAGGCGAGCAGCATCAGGACCGCGATCGTCGTCGCGCCGGCATAGGAGAATTCCTCCAGCTTGATGACGATCAGCAGCGGCGCGATCTCGGTCTTGTAGGGGCTGTTGCCGGCGATGAAGATGACCGAGCCGTACTCGCCGACGGCGCGGGCGAAGGCGAGCGCGAAGCCGGTCAGCGAGGCCGGCAGCAGCGCCGGCATCACCACCCGCCGCACCGTCTGGCGCCGCGTCGCGCCCAGCGTCGCGGCGACCTCCTCGACCTCGCGGTCGAGATCCTCCAGCACCGGCTGCACGCTCCGCACGACGAAGGGCAGGCCGATGAATATCAGCGCGATGATGATGCCCGTCTCGGTATAGGCAATGCGGATGCCGAGCGGCTGCAGCAGCGAGCCGATCCAGCCATTCGGCGCATAGAGCGTCGTCAGCGCGATGCCGGCGACCGCCGTCGGCAGGGCGAAGGGCAGGTCGATGACGGCATCGATGAAGCGCCGGCCGGGGAATTTGTAGCGCACCAGGATCCAGGCGAGGATCAGGCCGAAGACGAGGTTGACCGCCGCGGCGTAGAAGGAGGCGGTGAAGGAAAGGCGCAGCGCTGCGAGCGTGCGCGGATCGGTGGCGATGCGGATGAACTGGTCGAGACCGCCGCTCGCCGAGCGCCAGAACAGGCCGGCGAGCGGGATCAGGACGATCAGGCTCAAATAGGTCAGAGTGACGCCGAGCGCCAACCCGAAACCCGGGATGACGCTCGACTTCCGGACCGATGCGATGGTCGTTGCGGCCATCTTGTCCCGTCAGTTCGGCTTGTAGATCTGATCGAAAATGCCGCCCTCGCCGAAATGTTCCGGCTGGGCCTTGGCCCATCCGCCGAATTGCGGATCGTCGATGGTCACCAGTTCGATCTTGGGAAAGCGCTCGAGCGCGGCGGCATCGACCAGCTCCGGCTTGGCCGGGCGGTAGAAGTGCTTGGTCGCGATCTTCTGGCCCTCGGGCGAATAGAGATAGTCGAGATAGGCCTGCGCCTGCTTGCGCGTGCCCTTGGTGTCGACATTGCCGTCGACCAGCGCGACCGGCGGTTCCGCCAGGATCGAGAGCGGCGGCACGACGATGTCGAACTTGTCGGGGCCGAGCTCCTCGAGCGCCAGGAAGGCCTCGTTCTCCCAGGCGAGCAGCACGTCGCCGATGCCGCGCTGGGCAAAGGTCGTGGTCGAGCCGCGGGCGCCTGTGTCGAGCACCGGCACGTGCTTGAACAGCGTGCCGACGAATTCCTTGGTCTTCGTCTCGTCATTGCCGAACGCCTTGTTGGCGTAGGCCCAGGCGGCGAGATAGTTCCAGCGCGCGCCGCCCGACGTCTTCGGGTTCGGCGTGATCACCTCGACGCCGTCCTTGATCAGGTCGCCCCAGTCCTGGATCGCCTTCGGGTTGCCCTTGCGGACGAGGAAGACGATCGTCGACGTATAGGGCGTCGAATTGTGCGGCAGCAGGCTCCGCCAGTTCTCGGGAATCTTCTTGGTCGTCGAGGCGATCTTGTTGATGTCGTTCTCGAGCGCGAGGGTGACGACATCCGCCGGCAGGCCGTCAATGACGGCACGCGCCTGTGCGCCGGAACCGCCGTGCGATTGCTGGATGGTGACGGTTTCGCCGGTCTGGTCCTTCCAGTGCCTGGCAAACAGGTCGTCATAGGCTTTGTAGAGTTCACGTGTCGGGTCGTAGGTAACGTTGAGAAT
>JAEWAD010000323.1 GCA_023391905.1 Pseudomonadota bacterium
GGCCGGCGGCGCCGCCATGGCCGATCCGAGGCCGAGGCACAGAGCCCCGGCAACGAAAAGCAATCGTTTCATTTCTTCCCTCCCATGATTGGCCGAAATCTTCGTCTCAGGCCTGGAACCCGCCGACTTCCGCCAGCGTGCCGACCGTCAACGACTGTGAAGACACGGTGACCCTCTCGCCCGCGGCGATCGAGAGCGGCTTGGCCGGAACAACGACACCGCCGGCTTCAACCTCCGTGGCGACGTCCTCACCAGCAGGGCCGCTGACGCGGACGGCGGCGCCGGCCGCGATCGGCAGGCCGAGCCGGCGCAATTTAAGCGTGCCGCCCAACACCTCGACGACCGCTTCGCCTTCGCCGAGCCGGAAGCGCCCCCAAGCTCCCTCGACTGCCCAGAACAGATCAACCTCGTCGCCGCTGCGCACCTTCGGATCGAAGCCGAGATAGCCCTTCGTCGCATCGAAGCTGAAGCCGGACAACACCAGCAGACCGGCATAGGCCGCCATCGAGCGCGAATAGTTCGAACCGCACTCGATCTCGTTCCAGGGGTTCCGGCGCCTGCCGTCATAGCGGTCGCGGACGGCATCGAAGACCTTCACGCCGTCGTCCAGCAGGCCGTACTGCATCAGCGTCGCGCCGAAGGCATATTCGAAGCCGTGCATCGATTCCTGCGCATAGGGCACGGGAATGGCGGGCTTGGTCGTGCCCTCCGGCCAGGTGCAGATCAGCGTGCCGGCCTCGTCCTCGTAACCATAGACGCGGCAGGGATTGTAGACGTCGCCGAGCCGGGCCTTGAAGTTGCTGGCCATGATCGTGCGCAGCGCCGTCTCAGTCTTGTCGCGGTCGAACAGGTCGCCGAGGCCATAGAGCCCGGCATGCCATTGGCCGAGAACCTGGTCGATGATGCAGCCCTCGCCGACCTGGTACTTCACCTGGCGGTGCTCTTCGCTCCAGTAGAGATCGTAGATCGAGCCGGCGACGATCGTGTCGGGGCCGGAGGCGAAGCGGTCGAGTTGGTTGCGATCGGAGATTTCGATACGCTGGATGAAATGGGTGCCGTTGAACAGGTGTTCGTTGGTCCAGGCCCGGCCGCGCTCATAGATCGCCTGATACTCCTCGGCCGCCGCAGCGTCGCCGAGCACCGCCGCCATCTCGGCGCCGGCCTTCAACGCACCGAGATAGAAGCCGTTGAGCCACGAATTGGCGCCATAGAGCTCCATGTCGAGCGTGTGGTGCTGGCGGCCGGTGAGGACGCCGGTCTTGTCCGGATCCCACTGATCGGGATTGCCCGCGTCCCAGGCGAAGGCGATCGCGGCCTTGACCGCCGGCCAGAGCGCCTCGAGCCATGCGGTGTCGCCCGAGATCTTCCAGTCGCGATAGACTTTCAGGACATTGCCGAACTGCCCGTCGGCACAGGGCCGGACATCCGAGATGCCGATACCGAGCGGCAATTGCAGGCGGAACGCCATGCCGCCGGTGGCCGGATCCTGATTGTAGCGGAAATCCACCTCGCGCATCGAACGCTCGAGCGCCGGGAACAGGAAGGGCAGCGTCTGCTGGTAGTTCCAGACATGGGTGCAGCTGCCCTCGCACGAGCCGGCGTCAGGGTGCACGCCCTCCCAGCCGTAGAAGGTCCCGTCCTGCAGCCGCAGCACGGTAGAGCTCTTCAGGATCGAGATGTTGGCGCCAGCCGCGTCCAGCACCGCTGGCGGCAGCGTCTGGGCGTAGAACGCGTCGCGGAAGCGGAAGGTCTCCTCGCGCCACTTCGTCCAGTTCGCAAAGGCGGCCTCGGCCACCGCGCCGACGTCGGGGAACAGCGTCGCATAGTAGTTCTGCCACACCTCACCGACCGGCTTCGCCGGCGCGCGCAGACCGTTGTTCGAGACCCAGTACTTACGACAATTGGGCACATGCCAGCCGACCAGGAAGCGGACGGAGCGGCGCTCGCCTGGCGCGAGCCTGATGTGCGCGGCCACCAGAGTGTGATCCGGCTCGCGGCTCGGCCGGCCTTCAGCATAGGATCGGTCGTTGAAACGACCGCCGGCGAGCACATCCGACCAATAGACCTCGAGCATGTCGAACCAGGCGCCGCGGAACAGGTGCCTCTGCACGCTGACGTCGTCGGCGTCCGTCGCGATCACCAGCGCGCCACGGTCGACGTCGTCGGCGGCGAGCCCCGTCGTCTCGTGGCGCGCGCCGGTCCAGCCCTTGCCGTCGGCCGGAACGGTCCGCGCGTCGGCGGCCAGCGGATTGCCGAGAACGCCGATCACGGTGTAGTCGAGCGGCGCGTCGTCGGTGTTCTCGATCTCGACCTCGAAGAACGCCGCCGGTAGGCTGGAGGCATCACCCTCCATCGGAATCAGCGGGTTGAAGGCCGTCAGCTTGGCAACCCCTGGGAAACGCTCGTCTTCAAAGGCGATTTCGGCGACCGGGAACCGGCCGTCGAAGCGGCAGCCCGAGAAGTGCGGAAGCCCGACGAGATACTCGCGACGGGCGCCGAAGCCATAGCTGCGGAACGGCAGGCCGGTATAGTCGCCGGCAGCGGCACCGAGAAACGGACCATTCAGGACGCGGGCATCGACCACCTTGCCGTCGCGCTCGGCGCGGACGGCGAAGTGCGAGTAGCCGTTGACGCTGCCCTTGTTGGGACGATTGAACAACTCCCAATCGACGAGCCGACCACTCCCCGCCAGCCCGATCGAGCCCGAGCCAATACCCCCCAGCGGAAAGGAGATTTCCTTCAGCTGCTCGCCTTCATAGATCCAACGGTCCAGCGCCACCACGTCCTACCCCATCTCGTTCGCCGACCCTGTGCGAGTCGTCCGATGCTGTTGTCAAAATGGGAGACTAGGCACTTTGAGCGGGCTCCGCGTCCCCTTCCGTGTGCACGACAAAAGTGCACACGGCGAGGCGGACCACGCCAGCTCGGCTCTTGTCAAAACGCGAGACAAACCAAGTCCCATCGAGTTAGGGCCGGATACTGCTGCCCCGCATTGCCGTGCGCCTTTCGAAATCAAGGCGACGTAACCGTTGCTGCCATGCCTTCAACAATTTCGCGTAAAAATACGCATAAGTGAATTGACTTATGTAAATCTCCGTACATTTATATATTCAGGGGAGTCACCCGGCAAACGCCACGCTCCCGCCCGATCAGGCGGCATCCTGCCGCGCATAGACGAGCATGGTGAAGCGTGGCTGAGCACTATCTCCTGGGCCTGGATTTCGGAACGGAATCGGCACGCGGCGTGCGGATCAACGTGGCGACCGGCCTGCAGGAAGCGAGCCATATCCACCCCTATCGCCATGGCGTGATGACGTCGGCATTGCCCGACGGCACGCCCCTGCCCCCGGCCTATGCGCTTCAGGACGCGGTAGACTATCTGGAGGCGGCCGAGGCAATCCTCGCAGCGATCGGCCGAGGCCATACGGTCGTCGGCATTGGCCTCGACTTCACGGCAAGCTCGCCGCTGCCGGCGCGCGCCGACGGCACGGCCCTGTCCGTGCTCGCGCCCAGCGACCCGCATGCCTATGTCAAGCTCTGGAAGCATGCCGCCGCGCAACCCTATGCCGACGCGATCAACGCGAAGGGCGGCGCGTTCCTGGCGAATTTCGGCGGACGCCTTTCCGGCGAGTGGATGCTGGCTAAGGCGGCGCAGCTCCGGACCGAAGCGCCGGCCATCTGGGCGCAGGCCGATCGGTTCATCGAGGCCGGCGATTGGCTCGTCTGGCAGCTGACCGGCGAGGAAGTCCGTAGTCTCGACTTCGCAGCGTACAAGTCGCAGTTCTCCATCGAACATGGCTATCCGGACGATGTCGTTCCGGGTCTCGGAGACAGGATCAGCGCTCCGAAGCCTGTCGGCACGGCCGCCGGCCGCCTGTCGCAGGCCTGGCGCGATCGGACGGGCATCCTGGGCGACCCCGTCGTCGCGGTCGCTGTCATCGATTCCCACGTCGCGCTGCCGGCCGTCGGCGGGACCGAGGGCGGCACGCTGGTGAGCGCGCTTGGCACCGCCGCCGCGCACCTGTTCCTCAGCGATACAGCCCGCCCCCTTCCTCAGGGCATCGAGGGCTTCGCTGAAGGCGCCGCCCTGCCTGGACTCGGCTGCTACGAGGCCGGACAGGCCGGCTTCGGCGACACGCTCGCCTGGTATGTCAGGACCTTCCCGCGCTCCGAGGACGAGTCCGAGAATTTCCGCCTCTACAACGAGGCGGCCGCCGGGATCGCGCCGGGGCAAAGCCGCCTGATGGCGCTGGACTGGTGGAGCGGCAACCGCGTGCCCTTCGCCGATTCCAGCCTGAGCGGGCTGCTGATCGGCCTCAACCTCTCGACCAGCGCGGCGCAGATCTACCGTGCACTGATGGAAGCGCTCTGCTACGGAACGCGCTCCGTCTTCGATCATCTGGCTGCCGGCGGCCTGACGGTCGAGCGCGCCATCATGACGAGCGGCCTCTCACGCCGGAATCCGCTTCTCGTGCAGATCATGGCGGACGTGCTGGGGCAGGAAATCGAGATCCCCGACATCGCCAATCCGACCGCGGTGGGCGCGGCCATCCATGGCGCCGTCGCCGCCGGCGTCGTCGCCGACTTCACCGAGGGTGCAGCCCGTTTCGGCGCGAAGCAGTTCGACCGCGTCAGCCCCAATCCCGACCATGCCGCTATCTACGCGGCCCTCTATCCCCAGTATCGCCAGCTCGCCGCCGACGACCGCATCCGACGGTCCATGCGCGCACTCGGGCAGGCGGGTGGCATTCCGGATGGCTCATCGGAACCGCCGCGATATCCGAGCCAGGGCCTGAACGGCGCTGCGGCGCCAAGGGGATCCGGGCCGGAGCCCGACCGATCCCAGGCCCGTGCCTAAGTCGACAATAACCAGGTTTGGAGGAGACCAGGACTATGTTGAAGACAACCACCCGGACGATCCGGTCCATGGCCACGCCGGCCGCGCTAGCCCTGACGGCCGCCGTCGCGCTCACGTCGGGAGCACTGGCCCAGGACAAGGGCTTCCTGATCGGCATCGTCGAGCAGCAGCTCGCCAATCCGTTCTTCGCCAAGCTGCAGCAGGCCGGCGTCGACGCCGCCAAGAAGCACGGCCTCGAGACGATGACGGCGGAATCGACCGTCGCCGGCGATTCCGCGACCCAGCTCGCGGCGATCGAGAACATGATCAATCGCGGCGTGAAGGGCATCGTGCTCGATCCCGCCAACGCCTCGGCCCTGGTCAAGATCGTCCAGAAGGCCCGCGACGCCGGCATCATCGTCGTCACGACCAACACCTCGCTCGAGCCGGTGACCGCCGCCGACGCCTCGTTCGAGACCGACAACCTCGCCGCCGGCGAGCTGATCGGCAAGTGGGCAAAGGCCCGGCTCGGCGACACGCCGGCCCGCGTCGCCATGCTCGACTACGACCTCTCGGACAAGACCGCCAAGGCGCGCCATGACGGCTTCCTGAAGGGCTTCGGCCTGACCGAAAGCTCTCCGGAGATCGCCGGCACGGCGCTGACCCAGGCGAATGTCGAGACCGGCCAGTCGTCGATGGAGAACCTGCTGTCGGCCCATCCCGACATCAACGCCGTCTACACGATCAACGAGCCGGCGGCGCAGGGCGCGTTCCTCGCCATCAAGAAGGCCAACAAGGACATTGTCCTGACCTCGATCGACGGCAGCTGCTCGGGCGTGCGCAGCGTCGCGGACGGCACCATCGGCGCCACCGTGATGCAGTTCCCGTCCAACATGGGCCAGCTCGCGGTCGACGCCATCGTCACCGCCGTCAATGGCGGCGCCAAGCCGACCGGCATCAACAATTCCGGCACGATCCTGATCACGGACAAGCCGGTCGACGGCATCGAATCCAAGGACTCCAAGTGGGGCCTGGAAAACTGCTGGGGAGAGTAAGAATGGATCGGTCTGACCGGGCTCGCTTGGATACCGGACAGGCACGCGTCGACGTGGAGACGGCAGGGGCACCCCCTGCCGGCTTCCTCGCCGAGCTGCGCCGCGCGTCCCATGCCCTCTTCGCCTATCCGGTCACCGGACCGCTCATCGCTCTCATCCTGATCCTCGTCGTGTTCTCGGTCACGACGTCGACCTTCCTCAATCCGGGCAACCTGTCGCTGATCTTCCAGCAATCGGTCGTCGTCGGAACGCTGGCGCTCGGCCAGACGCTGATCATCCTCGTCTCCGGCATCGATCTCGCCAATGGCGCCATCATGGTGCTGGGCATGGTGGTGGCCGGCAGCTTCGCCGCCGCAGGCGACCCGGTCACCGGCATGATCGTCGGCCTCGCCGTCTGTATCGTCGCCGCCTCGATCAACGGCGCCATCATCACCCGCTTCCGCCTGCCGCCGTTCATCGCGACGCTCGGCATGTTCACCATCCTGACCGCCGCGGCGCGTCTCTACACGCAGTCGCGCAGCTACCCCATCTCGTCCGATTTCATGACCATTCTCGGCGAGGGACCGAGCTGGGGCCTGGTGACGATCACCTATGGCAGCATGCTCTGGGTGGTGCTCACCCTGATCCTCGCCTATGCGCTCAACCAGACCGCCTGGGGCGTGCGCGTCTACGCGATCGGCAATTCGCCCGCAGCCGCCCGCCTCAACGGCGTCAACGTCAACGGCGTGATCTTCAGCGTCTATGCGCTCGCCGGCGTGTTCTACGCCTTCGCCGGATGGCAGGCGCTCGGACGCACCCCGATCGCCGATCCGAGCGGCTACCAGATCGCCAATCTCGACAGCATCACCGCCGTGGTGATCGGCGGCACCAGCCTGTTCGGCGGCCGCGGCGGGGTCGCCGGCACCTTCGTCGGCGCGCTGATCGTCGTCGTGCTGAAGAACGGCCTGACGCAGGCCGGCATCGACTCGCTCTACCAGCAGATCGCCACCGGCTTCCTGGTCATTCTCGCCGTCGGTGCGGACCAGTATCTCGGCAGGGGGAAGCGCGGATGAGCACGATCGAACCGACCCCCGCGCTCGCCATGCAGGCCATGGGCCTGACCAAGCGCTACGGCCATGTCGTGGCGCTCGACGGCGCCGACTTCGAGCTGGCCAAGGGCGAGATCCTCGCCGTCGTCGGCGACAACGGCGCCGGCAAGTCGAGCCTGATCAAGGTCCTGACCGGCGCGGTGATCCCCGATTCCGGCGCCGTCTACGTCGATGGCCAGCCCGTGCACTTCAAGAACCCGCTGAGCGCGCGCCTCGCCGGGATCGAGACCGTGTACCAGGAACTCGCCGTCGCGACGCAGCTCAACATCGCGCAGAACCTGTTCCTCGGCCGCGAGCTGCGTAAGCCCGGCCTGCGCGGAACGGTGCTGCGCCAGCTCGATAAGTCGGGCATGCGGCAGCAGGCGGCCGAGCACATGAAGAACCTCGGCATCCGCATCCAGTCGATCAACCAGAAGGTCGAGACCCTGTCGGGCGGCCAGCGCCAGGCCGTCGCGGTCGCCCGCGCCGCGGCCTGGGGCAAGCGCGTCGTCATCCTCGACGAGCCGACGGCGGCGCTCGGCGTGCGCGAGACCAATCAGGTTCTGAACCTGATCACGCGGGTGCGCGACCAGGGCCTGTCGGTCGTGCTGATCAGCCACTCCATGCCGGACGTGTTCCAGATCGCCGACCGCATCCACATCCACCGCCTCGGCCGGCGCGCCGTCGTGGTCAGCCCCAAGACGACGTCGATGAGCGACGTCGTGGCGGTGATGACGGGCGCCCTGCCCCCGGACAAGGTGCAGTCGAGCCTGATCGCGACCGAAGCGCCGCGCGCGGCCAGCCACTGATCCAACCAGGAAAGAGCCATACCCATGTCGATCATGGACAAGTTCTCGATGCGGGGCAAAGTCTCCGTCGTCACCGGAGGCAACCGCGGCATCGGCAAGGCGATCGCCGTTGGGCTCGCCGAGGCCGGCTCGGCGATCGCGATTGCGGCGCGCGACGAGGCGAAGAGCGAGGAGGCGATCGCCGAGCTCCGGGCACTCGGCGTGCCCGCGATCGCGGTGAAGACCGACGTCGCCAACCGCGATGACCTGGAGGCCATGGTCGAGACCGTGACCCGCGAACTCGGCCCGATCGACGCCCTCGTCAACAATGCCGGCATCGGCTTCCACGCCGACGCGCTGACGCTCTCCGACGACGAATGGCAGCGCCTGTTCTCGATCAATCTCGACGCCGTCTGGAAGGCGAGCCAGGTGGTCGGCAACCAGATGGTCAAGCGCGGCACGGGCTCGATCATCAATATCGGCTCGATCTCCGGCTTCATCATCAACCGCCCGCAATGGCATTCGCCTTACGGCATCTCGAAGGCGGCGGTGCACCACCTGACGAAATCGCTGGCGGCGGAATGGGCGCAGTCGGGCGTACGCGTCAACGCGATCGCCCCCGGCTATGTGAAGACCGAGATCGCCAGCACCGAATACGAGGACTACCGGCACTACTGGCGCGACGAGGTGCCGATGCAGCGCTACGCCACTCCGGACGAAATCGCGCCGATGGCGCTGCTGCTCGCCAGCGACGCATCGACCTTCGTCACCGGATCGGTTTTCGTCGTCGACGGCGGCTACACACTCTGGTAGCCGGAAGAGGCGCAATGCCCCGCCGCGGCCCGTCCGGGCCTTCCAAGAGAAGCATGCCCCCGTGAAGGACCAGTCGTCGGATCGGATCGATATCGGGCGCGCGGCCAGCGCCGCGCCCCTGCTATCCCTGATAGCATCGGGCCGCGCGCAATCCCGCGCCGAGCTGATCGAGCGGACGGGCCTTTCGCGCACGACGGTGACGCAGCGGCTCAACGCCCTCATGGCGGCCGGCCGCCGGGGCGCGGGCCCGCGGCCCCGGCCCCGC
>JAEWAD010000329.1 GCA_023391905.1 Pseudomonadota bacterium
GACCTGAAGGGCGCCGGCGCCAAGACCATCGTCGACGGCAGCGTCGACCGCGTCTGGCGCGTCTCGGTCGGCGGCGTGCCGCCGAAGGCGTCGGTGGTGCTCGAATACACCCGCAGCAACGGCACCAAGGGCGAGGTCGGCATGCCGTCCGGCTATGCCACGCTGGTCGAGGGCTCGTCGGTCCGCATGGTGCTGCAGGCGCCGGGCTTCGCCAGCGGCGTCGCCGTCGCCGGCACGATCAACGCCCAGTGCGGCAAGGTGCGCTGAGGCGCATCCGCCCGAACGGACTGGTTTCGGCCCGGCGCCCGCATGGACGCCGGGCTTTTTCTTGGGGTGGGCCTCAGCCCTCCAGGAAGTGCCCGAGCGGGTTGAGTGGCCGGACCCCGTCGCAGATGATCTTGGCGATGGCGAGCATCGGCACGGCGAGGATCGCGCCGGGCACGCCCCACATCCAGAACCAGAAGATCAGCGAGATGATCACCAGCACCGGGTTCAGCGTGAAACGCCGCGCCAGCAGCATCGGCGTGATCGCCTCGCCCTCCAGGATGTGGATCAGCAGGTAGAGGCCGGCCGGCAGCAGCGCCTGCCAGAGCGGATCGATGGTGAGCAGGCCGGCGAGCAGGAACAGCACCACGCCGGCGAGCGGCCCCATGATCGGCACATAGTTGAGCAGGAACGCGATCGTGCCCCAGAGCACGGGATCGCCGAGGCCGCAGGCCCACATGACGAGGCCCGTGGCGACGCCGACCGCGAGGTTCATCAGCGTGATCGTCACCAGATAGGCCGAGACGTTCTCCTCGACCTGCTGCGACAGCTCGACGACGCGGCGCTTGTCGCTGAAGCTCGGCACGATCTCGACCATCCGCCGCAGGAAGGTGTCGCCGGAGACGAGCAGGAAGAACAGGATCAGGATCGTCTCGAAGAAGCCGCTGGCGAAATGCTGCGTGCCCGTCATCAGGGTTTCCGACAGCGTCGGCCCCGAGGAGCCGCCGCTGGTTCCGGCCACGCCGTCGAACTGGTGCAGGAATTTCTGCAGCGCCCCGATCGGCTGGCTCAGGAAGCGCAGCCGCTCCTCCAGCCGTTGCACGCCTTCGGGCAGTTTTTCCGCCCAGGCCGTCGCCGGCCCGGAAAGTGCCGCGCCGACGCCGACGATGATGCCGAACACGGCGAAGATCAGCAGCAGCGCGGCGGCGCTGCGCGGCACGCGCATCCGCTCGAGCAGCCGCATGCCGGGCTGGAACAGGAGCTTCATGATGATCGCCAGGATGATCGGCAGGATGATGCTGGCGGCGACATAGCAGACCACCAGGATCGCGATCGCCAGCAGGCAGGCCTGGATCACCAGCTTCGGATCGGAGGCGAAGGCCCCCTTCACGTTCTCGGGCGGTTCCAGCGCCTCGGTCTCGGTGGTCGGGATCTCGATGCGGATGGGATCAGCCATGGGCGATGTCGCTTTCTGCGTCCGGCGCGTGGCCGGACGCGTGCCGACGATCGGCGGCCGCTCCGGCGCGCAAACGAAACGCCGGCCGTGCGATTTCGTTGCTTCGCGGCCGTTCCGGCGGTCAGTCCGCCGATTTGCCGATCGAATCGGCGACGCTGGCGCCGCGCTTGCCGAGCGGCTTCGGCGGGCCGACGGTGGAGTCGCGGGCCGTCTGGTGCTCCATCTCGGCATTGAGCTCGGCGCCGAGCAGGATCACCGTCGCGGAAAGCCAGATCCAGGTCATGAAACCGATGATGGCGCCGAGCGCGCCATAGGCGCGGTTGTAGCTGCCGAAGCTCGACACATACCAGGAGAAGCTGATCGAGGTGATGATCCAGAGGATCGCCGCGACCGTGCTGCCCCAGGTCACCCAGCGCCATTTCGGCTGCTCGCGGCAGGGGCCGAAGCGGTAGAGGATGGCGAGCGCGATCCAGACGAAGAAGCCGAGCACCGGCCAGCGCAGCCACTTGATCCAGGTCTCCGAGGCGCTGCCGACCTCCAGCACCTGGAAGGCGATCGGCACGGCGATGATGAAGACGATGGCGCCGATGCCGGCGGCGATCGCCAGGAAGGTGAAGATCAGGCTCTCGACGTTCAAGGCGATGAAGCTGCGCGTCTCGCGCTCGCCATAGGCGACGTTGAGGCCGTCGATCGTCGCCTTGATGCCGGCATTGGCGCTCCAGATCGCGAACAGGAAGGAGAGCGCGAAGCTGAAGCTCAGCGTGCCGCTCGACGCGCGGACCGCCAGATTGACCTGGTCGGCGATCAGCTCGAAGGCGCCGGCGGGCAGCACGAAGGCGAGGCCGGAGAGATGGCCGTTGATGGTCGAGCTGTCGGCGATCAACCCGTAGAGCGTCACCATGGCGCTGAGGCCCGGGAACAGCGCCAGCAGGCAGAAGAAGGCCATGCCGCCGGCGAGCGACAGCACCCGGTCCTCGAGCGAGCTTTCGAACACCCGCCAGAGGATGTCCTTCCAGCCGCGCGCCGGGATGTCGGCCGGGGCGTTGGCGAGCCGGCCGCGGCCGGGCTCGGCGCGCTCGATCGCCTGCTCGACGGCGCGGGGCGGCAGGCTGCCGTCCAGGAGCTCGGGGGGAAGATTCGCGGTCGCCATCGGCCCTGCCTTCGTCGTCATGTCCAGCGCGGGCTGGTGGATCTGTCCTCAGGGGCGCGCCTGGCGCCCGTCGGCGCCACTATTTGCCGGAGTGGGTCCGGGTGCTGCCGAAGGACGTGCCGAACTTAACATAGCCGCCGATCTTGATGCAGGCGCCTGTGCCTGGCGAATAGGTATATCCCTCGCCGAAGGCGTCGCACATGCGGGCATAGACGGCGTCGTCCGCCGGCTCCGGCTCCAGCGGACCGGAATCCTGCCCGGCCTTGTCCTTGCCGGGGTCCCGGGGCGGATCGAGCCGCAGCGAATCGGCCTGAGCGGCGGCGCTCGCCATGAGGCCGATCATGGCGGCCACGGCCAGTGCCGGCCAGGCTCTGCCTGTGATCGTCCCCCCGTTGGCCCGCATCCGGAAACTCCCTGTCACGACGTGTCGCCGGCATGTTAGCCGAGGCGACACCCGCGTGTCAGGAGGCGTTTGCGCCGACGGCGACCGGTCGCGACGGCGTTTCGCCCGTGGGTCTCAGGCCGACGGTGTCGCGGAGATAGGTCGCGACCGCCTCGATCGACCAGGCCTCCATGTCGAGGCCGACATATTTGTCGGGCCGGATCAGCCAGGCCGCGCCGGGCGCGGCCGCGAAGACGGCGGCGAACTCTCCTTCGGCGTCGCGGATCACCTCGACATTCTCGAGCTGTTCACCGGCTGCCGCGCCGATGGTGATGACGCGGACGAGGCCCGGCCATTCCGCGTCGAGCGCCGCCGCGGCCGCCTCGCAGCCGGCGCCGTCGCCGCCCCCGGCGACGAGCAGCACGAAGGCCGGCCCCTTCAGCAGGTCGAACAGGCGGAGCGGGAAGTTCAGCCCCTCGCGTCGCAGGCCCCGGACGTCGGGAACGCGCAGGCCCGCCGGCACCGGGCCGCCGCCCTTCGACACGCTGAGCGCGCCGTCGCGATAGTGGACGAGGATCTGCGTGTCCTGCAGCCGGTCCGGCGGCGCGCCCGGCTTGCCGAGGTTGACGCTCTGCTCGGTGGTGCGCGCGACGACGTCGGCCGCCACGGCGCGGCGTTCGGCGCCATAGGTGTCGAGCAGGCCGGGCGCGGCCAGCCCGCGCACGACGAGGGCCAGCTTCCAGGCGAGATTGTAGGCGTCCTGGATGCCGGTGTTCATGCCCTGGCCACCGGTCGGCGGATGGATGTGGCAGGCGTCGCCGGCGATGAAGGCACGGCCGGCGCCATAGGAATCGGCGAGGCGCATGCTGATGCGGAAGCGCGACGACCAGCGCAGGTCGGAAAGCCGGGCTGGCTTTTCGAGCAGCCGGTCGGCGACGGTCTGCAGTTCGGCGAGGGTCGGGCCGGGCCGGTCGGCCTGGATGCCGTGCGCCCACTCGCCGCCCTGTTCGGCGGCCGGCAATGTCGGCGCCAGCGTCGAGACGCGATAGCGCCCCTTGCCCGGCAGCGGGATCGCGACGAGGAAATCGGGCGGCGCGTCGACCGCCGTCCGCGTGGCGCGGAACGCCAGCCCGCGCGGCAGGTCCCAGTCGATCCGGACGTCGCCGAGCATGAATTCCGCCGGCATGGCGCTGCCCTCGAAGCCGATGCCGAGCGCCTTGCGGACCAGGCTGTGTGCGCCGTCGCAGCCGACGACAAATTGGAAGCGCTGCCTGGCCTCGACGCCGCCGTCCCGCGCCAGGCCGACCTCGACATGGTCGCCGCCGAGGTCGAGGCCGGTCAGTTCGACGCCGCGCTCGACCGCGACGCCGAAGGTCGCGAGATGACGGGCGAGCACGGCCTCGGTCGTGTATTGCGGCACGCCGAGCGAGGCATAGGGCAGGTCGGAGAAGTCGTGCAGCACGTCGCGCGCCGGCGCGCCGTTCATCTCCATGCGTGTTCCCGTCAGCCAGACGCCGCCGTCGATCAGCGCGCGGGCGACGCCCATGTCCTCCAGCACTTCGAGGGAGCGCGGCGTGACGCCGATGGCCCGGCAGAAGGGCAGGGGCTTCGCCTGCTTGTCGACGATGCGGACGGAGACGCCGTGGCGGGCGAGTTCCGAGGCCATGGTGAGACCGACGGGGCCGGCGCCGACGACGAGGACATCCGCGTGCTGTTCGCGCATGGCGTTTTCCGGACAAGGTTGACGTAGCGGCATGCTACGCGGCTTCCGGGGCCGTCGGTAGGCCCTGCCGGCCTTGTCGGGGATCGCAATTTGTTCAACCCGCGGGGTCTGGGCGGTCCGGCGGCTCGCGCCATTTAACGCCGGGCTGGCGCCTGTCGGTCGAATGCGTATCCGCATGACCGCACGAGCGCATCCCGGCCCGCGCCGGCGCTCGATCGATCCAGCAATACTGCCCCGGAAATTCACTCATTGTTCCAAATTGTCCCGATCGCGATTGCGAATGTTTTCTTGTAGCGGCGGAGGAGGCTGTGATGAGAAAGCTCATTAATTTGGCGAGAACGTGCGTATTTACTTCGATTGCATTGTCGTCCGGCGTTGCCTTGGCGCAAGACAAGCCGAATATCCTGTTCATCATGGGCGATGACATCGGATGGATGCAGCCCGGCATCTATCATGGCGGGCTTGCCGTCGGTGAAACGCCCAATATTGACCGGATCGGTCTCGAGGGCGCCAAGTTCATGACCTACTACGCCGAGCAAAGCTGCACGGCCGGTCGCAACGCCTTCTTCACCGGAATGCACCCGCTGCGCACCGGCATGATCCCGCCGCAGCTGCCGGGAAGCCCGAGCTACCTGCGCCCCGGCACGCCGGCGCTGGCGAAGTTCCTGCACGATCTCGGCTACAACACCGGCGAGTTCGGCAAGAACCATCTGGGCGACCACACCGACGCGTTGCCGACCGCGCATGGCTTCCAGGAGTTCTGGGGCTATCTCTATCACCTCGACGCCATGCAGGGCGTGAGCTTCCCGGACATCAACCGGTCGCCGATCGACCAGGGCATCGCGCCGCCCTGCAAGAACACGCCGGTGCCCGGCCTGCAGGATCCGGCCGGCGCCGTCGATCCCCTGACGACCACATGCCTCACCCCGCCGCGCCCGGTCATCGCCTGCAAGTCTTCCGACGGCACGGCGGCGAACCAGACCTGCGCCGACGAAGGGCCGCTGACGCTCGATCGCTCGCGGACCATCGACGAGGAGATTTCGGGCAAGGTCGTCGATTATCTCGACCGCAACGATCCCGAGAAGACCGGCAAGCCGTTCTTCGTCTGGTACAACCCGGCCCGCATGCACATCACGACGATGCTGTCGCCGAAATACGAGGCCATGCTCGGCGAGCGGGGCGGCAAGGACTGGGGCATCAACGAGGTCGGCATGAAGCAGATGGACGACAATATCGGCGTCGTCCTTCAGAAGCTGGAAGAGATGGGCGAGCTCGACAACACGATCGTCGCCTTCACCACCGACAACGGCGCCGAGGTCATCACCTATCCGGACGGCGGCACGACGCCGTTCAAGGGTGGCAAGCTGACGACATGGGAAGGCGGCATGCGCGTCCCGATGCTCGTCCGCTGGCCGGGCCACATCAAGCCGGGAACGGTGCTGACGGGAATGTTCGCCTCGCTCGACTGGCTGCCCACCCTGGTCAATATCGCCGGCGGCCCGAAGGGCGACGACCTGAAGAAGCAGATCGAGGCCGGCTCCTATCCGGGCATCGTCAAGACGACGCTCGATGGCGTTGACCAGCGCGACTATCTCGAAGGCAAGGGTCAATCGGCGCGCGACACGTTCTTCTACTATGCCGGGCCGAAGCCCTCGGCCGTGCGATACAAGAACTGGAAGTTCTACTACACGATGGCCGGCACATGCCCGACCTGCGGTCTGACCGGTGACGTCACCTATGGCTGGACGCAGATCGTCAACATCGCGCGCGATCCGTTCGAGATCTCGGCGCTCGAAGACACCAAGACGGCGCTCGGCACCGGTGGCGTGCTCGCGGCGCCGAGCACCGCCTATATCTATGACTG
>JAEWAD010000412.1 GCA_023391905.1 Pseudomonadota bacterium
GGGGACGACGCCTCCCGCAGCGGCCCCGGCCGACGGCGCGGCCGTGCGCGGCGAGGTTTCGCGGATCCTGATCCAGGATGTCGCGGCCGGCGAGTTTCCGGCGGCCGACAAGGCCTATCTGGCGCAGCTGGTCGCGAGCCGCACCGGCCTTTCCGACGCCGACGCCGAGAAGCGCGTGACCGACGTTCTGGCCCAGATCGAGGCGGCCAAGACCAAGGCCAAGGAGGCGGCGGACACCGCCCGCAAGGCCGGATTGACCACCGCGCTGCTGACCGTGGTCTCGCTCCTCGTCGGCGCCTTCATCGCCGCCGTCGCCGCCGCCTATGCCGGCCAGCTTCGGGACGACGAGACGTCCGCGCTCCGATCCTGATCCGAACCGGACTGGGCTGATGCCGTCGCCACACAGCTTGTGGCGGCGGCCTTTTTCGGCCACTGCTGGCGAGGCTCAACGTCCCGGCCTCGACGGGCCGCAGGAACGGATAGGCCGCCTTACCATCCGCAGGGGCAAATCATTTCCTCCCCGCCCGGAATAGAGCAAGCGCGCCGTTGCCGAGGCCGGCCGAAACCCTAGACTGTGTCAGGATCGGGTGGGCCAACCGCATTGACGAACAGTCATTTTAAATTCATGTTTGAATTCGGTTCGGACCTACCCGCAGGCCTGGATGGACCGCGCGACCGGACAAGCACCGCCGCGGCGTCTTTCGGAGAGACATCAGAATGAGCAAAATGCGAATTGAAGGGTCGTTCGTCGCCCTGATCACCCCGTTCAACGCCGACGGCACCATCGACTACAAGGCGTTCGAGGATCTCCTGAAGTTCCAGGAAGACAACGGCACCGCGGCCGTGCTGATCCTGGGCTCGACCGGCGAGATCTCGATGCTCAGCATGGACGAGCGCCGCGAGATCATCGCCAACACCGCCAAGATGAAGACCGGCGGCATGAAGCTCTTCTATGGCTGCACCGGCGGCGACACCCGCGCCTCGATCGACCTGGTCCGCTATGCCAAGGCCGAGGGCGCCGACGGCGCCATCCTCGCCGCCCCGCCCTATATCTGCGCCTCCGAGGACGACATCGAGCAGTATTTCCTCGACATCGCCGAAGCGGTCGAGCTGCCGATGGGCATCTACAACAACCCGCCGCGCGTGAAGACCGATCTCGGCCACGAGGCGCTGCTGCGCCTGTTCAAGCATCCGAACTTCGTGGTGCACAAGGAATCGACCGGCCGCGTCGGCCAGGTCGGCCAGGTCATCGCCGGCAATCCCGACGTCGCCATCATGTGCTGCGACTCGCCCAATCTCGGCCTCGTCGTGCCGACCATGGCGCTCGGCGGCCATGGCACCGCCAACATGACCGGCAACCTGGCGCCGGCCGAGATGGCGGCGCTGTCGAAGCCCTGGACGGCCGACACGGACGGCTTCGCCTTCCGCGAGAACTATCTGAACCTGCTGCCGCTGCTGCACTACACCTATTCGGCGATCAACCCGGTCGCGGTGAAGTCGCTGATGAAGGCCGTCGGCCTGCCGGCCGGCGACCTGCGCCGCCCGCTGACCGGCCTCAAGGGCCCGGCGCTCGAGAAGGGCGTCGAGATCATGCGCAAGCTCGGCCTGCTCGAGCAGTACGGTCTCAGCGCGACGAAGATCGCCGCCGAGTAACTCCCCTCCTCCCTGAGGCTCGGGGCGGTGACGCAGGTCGCCGCCCCTCTTTTTTGGCGCGGCGGCCGCTTTGCGTCTCGACATCGCCCGCAATTGCGGGCATCAATTTCTTGTTTCAAATGAACGTTTGATCAAGGAGCGGCAGTCGGTCGTGTTCGCGGCGTCGGCATACGGAACGGGTCGGTTCGTCCTGGAGGATGCCGCGTGAGCGCGCCGGCGATCGTCATCGGCGGCGGCATCGTCGGCCTGTCGCTCGCGGTGGGCATGGCCGAGGCGGGCCTGGCCGTCATCGTGCTCGATGGCGACGACGCCGAGCCCCGCGCCTCCTATGGCAATGCCGGCCTGATCTGGGTGCAGGGCAAGGGCCTCAACCATCCGCCCTATGCGCACTGGACCCGCCGGTCGGCGGCGCTCTGGCCGGATTTCGCGGCCGACCTCCTCGCCCAGACCGGCGTCGACGTCGAATATGACCGGCGCGGCGGCTTCAACCTCTGCCTGTCCGAGGCGGAGCTCGCGGCGCGCGCCGCCATGGTGGCGCAGTCCGTCGCCCGGCCCGGCATGCCCGACGACGTCGCGATCGTCGATCCCGCCTTCATCCGCGAGAGGCTGCCTGAGATCGGCCCGGACGTGATCGGCGCCAGCTGGTGCCCGACCGACGGTCACGTCAATCCGCTCTTCCTGTCACAGGCGCTCTCGATCCGCGCCCGCGGGCTCGGCGTCGAGATCCGGCGCGGCGAGAAGGCCGAGGCGATCGCCATGACCGGCTCGCAGCTGACCGTGCGGACGGCGAGCGACCTCTACCGCGCCTCCCGCGTCGTCGTCGCCGCCGGCCTCGCCACCGAGCGCATCGCGGCGACCGCCGGCATGACGGTTCCACTGAAGCCGGTGCGCGGCCAGATCGTCGTCACCGAGCGGCTGCCACCGCGCATCGCGCATCCGACGCCGACCACGCGCCAGGCCCGCGCCGGCAGCGTCATGTTCGGC
>JAEWAD010000439.1 GCA_023391905.1 Pseudomonadota bacterium
CACCGGAGCCGACGCCCGAGCCCGCGCCGAAGCAGGCCGAGGCCGCGCCGCCGCAGCCGGCGCCGAAGCCGCGCGTCAAGCCGACGCCGCCCAAGCCCGTGCAGACGGCCGAGGCGCCGAAGAAGCCGGCCGAGAAGACCAGCCAGCAGCAGAACCAGAGCACGGCGGAGTCGAAGTTCGACGCCGACCGGATCGCGGCGCTGCTCGATCGCCAGAAGCCGACCGGCGGCGAGACCGCCAGCCAGGAGCCGGAATCCTTCGGCGCCGAGGAAGCCCGCAACCCCAGCGCGCGCATGACGCAGAGCGAGATTGACGCGCTGCGCTCGCAGGTGCAGCGCTGCTGGAACATTCCTGTCGGCTGGACGGACCCGAACGAGGTGACGGTGACGATCCGGTTCAGCCTGAACCAGGACGGCACGGTCAACGGCGTGCCGTCGATCCAGCAATACCCGGCCAGCCAGTACGGCACCGTCGCGGCGGAAAGCGCCGTGCGCGCCGTGCTCCAGTGCGGCCCCTACCAGCTGCCGCTCGAGAAGTACGAACAATGGAGCGAGGTCCAGATGCGGTTCTCGCCGCAAGGATGATCGCCCGTCGTCACCGCTCTGCCGTTATCTTCGGCCACAACCGAACCCAGACGATTTGGATTACAGGAACACCACCATGACGGTTCACGCCCCCGACAAAGGCGCCGCGGCCGGTTCGAGCCGCTTCACACGCATGAGCTTCGGAGCCGCGCTGCTCTTCGCCGCGGCGTTCGTGGCGGCGACGGTGCCCTTCACCCAGCGCGCCGAGGCGCTGATCGAGCTGGACGTCACCCAGGGCAACGTCCAGCCGCTGCCGATCGCGATCCCGACCTTCATCGGCGGAACGCAGGCCGATGCGCAGCTCGCCGCCGACGTCTCCGGCGTCATCGCGGCTGACCTGAAGCGCTCGGGCCTGTTCCTGCCGCTCGACCAGGCCTCGTTCATCGAGAAGATCACGAACCCGAACCAGACGCCGAACTTCCAGAGCTGGACGGTGATCAACGCCCAGGCGCTCGTCACCGGCGGCGTCACGCGCCAGTCCGATGGACGCCTGCGCGCCGAATTCCGCCTCTGGGACATCTATGCGGGCCAGCAGATGGCCGGCCAGCAGTTCTACACGACGCCGGAGAACTGGCGCCGCGTCGCCCACATCATCGCCGACGCGATCTATGAGCGCCTGACCGGCGAGCAGGGCTATTTCGACAGCCGCGTCGTCTATGTCGACGAGAGCGGCCCGAAGGACAAGCGCGTCAAGCGCCTCGCCATCATGGACCAGGACGGCGCCAATTCGCGCTACCTGACGCGCGGCAACGACCTCGTGCTGACGCCGCGCTTCAGCCCGGCGGCGCAGGAAGTCGTCTACATGTCCTATGGCGCGGACCAGCCGCGGGTCTACCTGCTCAACATCGAGACCGGCCAGCGCGAACTCGTCGGCAATTTCCCCGGCATGACCTTCGCACCGCGCTTCTCGCCCGATGGCCAGCGCATCGTGATGAGCTTCGAGGACCAGGGCAACGCCAACATCTACGCCATGGACCTGCGCTCGCGCCGCACGACGCGGCTGACCAATTCGGCCTCGATCGACACCAGCCCGTCCTTCTCGCCGGACGGCTCGCGCATCGTCTTCACCTCGGATCGCGGCGGCAGCCAGCAGATCTACGTGATGGGCTCCGACGGCTCCAACCCGCAGCGCATCTCGTTCGGCCAGGGCTCGTATTCGACGCCGGTCTGGTCGCCGCGCGGCGATCTGATCGCCTTCACCCGCCAGGCGCCGGGTGGCTTCGCCATCGGCGTGATGAAGCCGGACGGCTCGGGCGAGCGCATCCTGACGGAAGGCTTCCACAACGAGGGCCCGACCTGGTCGCCCAACGGTCGCGTGCTGATGTTCTTCCGCGACACGCCCGGCGCGAACGGTGGACCGCAGCTCTGGTCGATCGACCTGACCGGCTACAACGAGTTCAAGGTGCCGACGCCGGCATTCGGCTCGGACCCGGCCTGGTCGCCCTTGATCAACTAGGCCCGCTTGGTTAATTTCCATGCCGCCGACGCACTGCGTCGGCGGCATTTTTTATGCCGAACACGATTCGGTAACGATGTTTCCCGGCCGCGTTAGGCATAGGGAAACCCAGACGGGGCCTTGCATTATCCACCAACGGACCTTGGTCGAGCGGATGGCGTTAACCTCCTCTCAACCACGTTCTTGAACCCGCGCTTAACCAACGGGCTGCTAAGACCGCCTCATGTCCGAGTATGGTGGACAAGGAGTTATCTTCATGGCGAATTCTCTATCCATTCTGCGCGGCGCCAAGTTCGTCGTGTTCATTGGCGCAGCTCTGGCGCTGGCCGCTTGCGCCAACAAGCCGGGAGCCGGTGGTGCAGGTGGCCTCGGTGCGGGCGGCATTGGATCGGCGTCTCCGGGCAGTGCCCAGGACTTCGTCGTCAATGTCGGCGATCGCATCTTCTTCGAGACCGACCAGACCGACATCTCGTCGAACAACCGCGGCACGCTCGACAAGCAGGCGCAGTGGCTGCAGCAGTATCCGCGCTACCAGGTGACCATCGAGGGTCACGCCGACGAGCGCGGCACGCGTGAGTACAGCATCGCGCTCGGCGCCCGTCGCGCCACCAACACCAAGAACTACCTGGTTTCGCGCGGCGTCGCGCCGAACCGCATCCGCACCATCTCCTACGGCAAGGAGCGCCCGGTCGCGGTCTGCAACGACATCTCGTGCTGGTCGCAGAACCGTCGCGCCGTCACCGTGCTGAACAACGCGGGTTCCTGAGCGCGTTCCACCATACGATTTGACTGGAACGGCGGCCCTCGGGCCGCCGTTTCTGTTTGATCGTTCGATGGAGGGCGGAAATGACCTTGCGGCCCAACTTTGGCCGAACTCAAGCCCCTGAAATGCATCGACGAAGCGGCGTGGCCGTGCCACACCGCGATGATTGTTCAACGGATGGGCTGATGAGACACAGACTCCCGACCCTGACCGCGATGCTGCTTGCGGCCGGGCTGACCTTCACGGCGACGGGACCGGCCGACGCCGGCCTGTTCGACAAGCTTCGCGGCGGTGGCGGATCCGAGCAGGGCCTGCAGCCGCCCGGCCAGGTCGGCGGCGTCGTCCAGGCGCAGTCGCCGCAGAGCGAGGCGCAGGCCGCCATGCGGATGGACCGCATCGAGCAGCAGATGCGCGACATGACCGGTCAGATCGAGCAGCTGACCTACCAGGTCAAGCAGTTGCAGGAGCAGCTGCAGCGCGCGCAGCAGGATACGGATTTCCGCCTGAAGGGTGTCGAGGGCGGCGGCAAGCGCTCCGACGCCGCTCCGCCGGCG
>JAEWAD010000057.1 GCA_023391905.1 Pseudomonadota bacterium
CGGCCTACGGGCCGGTGGGTCTGGATCCCGGCCTTCGCCGGGATGACGACCGAGGGGTGGCACGGCCTGAGCCGCTCATCGACGGCGTGGGTCGCACTGCGTGCTTCGAGACCGCCCTTCGGGCCTCCTCAGCATGTTGAGAGCGATGTTGCGTGAAGGTCTGCTCAGGAAGACGTGAAGAGCAGTGCCCGCCCCTCAGCGGGTCGGCTGCGTGCCCGTCTCGTCTTCCGGAATCGTCGTGCGGGTGATCAGCGGCAGCTGGAACAGGGTGAACAGGAAGGTCAGCGGCATGATGCCGAACACCTTGAAGTTGACCCAGAGATCCGTCGCCGCCTTGGCGTCGGCCGTGTAGTAGGCGTCGGCGCCCTTCCAGACGACGATGTTCAGCACCGCCAGCGCCAGGAAGAACAGGCCCCAGCGGAAGGTGAGCTTGTGCCAGCCCTCATTGGTCAGCCGGAACACCGAGTCGAAGACATAGCCGAGCAGCGGCCGGCCGAAGGCGAGGCCGCCGAGCAGCACGGCGCCGAACAGCGTGTTGACGATGGTCGGCTTCAGCTTGATGAAGGTGTCGTCGTGCAGCCAGAGCGTCAGCCCGCCGAACACGACGACGACGATGCCGGTGACCAGCGGCATGATCGGCAGCTTGCGCGTCATCGCGTAGGAAACGGCGAGCGCCACCAGCGTGGCCCCCATGAACAGGCCCGTCGCCCAGTAGATGTCGGCGCGCGCATTGGCGAAGAAGAAGACGCCGAGCGGTCCGAGCTCCAGCGCCAGCTTGAGGAGCGGGTTGAGCTCCTTGCGGGCGGGGTCGTTGGGGGCGCGTTCGATTTCGATGGTCATGATCGGCTTTCGGTGCTGGTCGCCAACAGATAGGGCCCATAAGGCGGCTGATCTATGGCGTCGGTCACGCGATCGTCACGCCGCGATACCGGCGATGGCGCGGGCGAAGTCGTCTGCGGCGAACGGTTCGAGGTCGTCGATGCCCTCGCCGACGCCGATGAAGTGGATCGGCAGGCCGTATTTGGCGGCGATCGCGACGAGAATGCCGCCGCGCGCCGTGCCGTCGAGCTTGGTCATGACGAGGCCGGTGACGCCGGCGACGCGGCCGAAGATCTCGACCTGCTGCAGGGCGTTCTGGCCGGTGGTGGCGTCGAGCGTCAGGAGCACGCTGTGCGGCGCGGTCGGGTCCTGCTTCTTGATGACGCGAATGACCTTCTCGAGCTCGGCCATCAGTTCGGTGCGGTTCTGCAGGCGCCCGGCCGTGTCGATCATCAGCACGTCGGTGCCGTTCGCCTGCGCGTCCTTGAGCGCGTCGAAGGCGAGGCCGGCGGCGTCGGCGCCGATCGAGCGCGCCACCACGGCGGAGCCGGTGCGCTGGCCCCAGATCTTCAACTGCTCCACCGCCGCGGCGCGGAAGGTGTCGCCGGCGGCGAGCATCACTTTCCGTCCTTCGGCGCTGAGCTTGGCGGCGAGCTTGCCGATCGTCGTCGTCTTGCCGGTGCCGTTGACGCCGACGACGAGCACGACATGCGGCTTGCGGGCGGGATCGATGACGAGCGGCTTCGCCACCGGCGCGAGGACCTTGGTGACCTCCTCGGCGAGGATCGCCTTGACCTCGTCGCCGTCGATCTCCTTGCCGAAGCGGCCCTTCTTCAGCGCCTCGATGATCGCCGACGACGTCGTCAGGCCGAGATCGGCCTGGATCAGCACGTCCTCGAACTCTTCCAGCGTGTCGGCATCGAGCTTGCGCTTGGTGAAGACCGAGACGATGCCGTCCGAGATCGCGTTCGAGGAGCGCGACAGGCCGGCCTTGAGGCGCTGGAACCAGTTCTGCTTCGGCGCCGGCTCGGGGGCAGGGGCTGGCGCGGAAGGCGCGGCGAAGAAGCCGGTCGGGCGCGGCGCGACGACGGGGGTCGGGATTGGCGCGGGCGCGGGTTCGACGACCGGCTCGGGCGTCTCGGGCGCGACGGCGACTTCCGGCTCGGCCGGCGTCGGCTCGGGCTCGGACTCGGGTTCGACCTCGACCACCGGGGCAGCCGGTGCGACGGGCTCCGGCGCTTCGGCGGGGGCGTCGACGACGGTCCCCGGGCTCGCGGGCTCGACGACGACCAGCTCAGGCTCGGCGGCGACAGGTTCGGGCGCCGGTGCCTGCGCCTGCTTGGGAGCGACGGCCTCTTCGGCTTCCGCCGGCTTCGGGGTGTTGCCGCCGAACCAGCGACGGAACAGGCCCTTCTTTTCTTCTGCCATGGTTCAGGCGGCCTCTGCGAGTGGGGTGGCGAGGAGGCCCGATGCGGTCCGTCCAACGATGTGGGCCGGAACGATGGTTCCAGCCTCGAGGCCCGGCATGGAGACCGGGGTGAAATGCTCGGTGCGGCCGACGCCGCCCTTTTCCATCAGCACGCGTCGCGTGGCGCCGATCTCGCGCGCGAGATGCGCGTCGAGCGTCGCCTTGCCCTTTTCGCGCAGCCGCGCGGCGCGGGCCTTGATGGTGGCGGCATCGAGCTGCGGCATGCGCGCGGCCGGCGTGCCCGGGCGCGGCGAGAACGGGAAGACATGCAGATGCGTCAGCCCGCATTCGTCGACGAGGGCGAGCGAGTTCTCGAACATCGCCTCGGTCTCGGTCGGAAAGCCGGCGATGATGTCGGCGCCGAAGACGATGTCGGGCCGCAGTCGCCGGGCCTCGGCGCAGAAGCGGATCGCGTCGGCGCGGCCGTGCCGGCGCTTCATGCGCTTCAGGATCATGTCGTCGCCGGCCTGCAGCGACAGGTGCAGATGCGGCATCAGCCGCTCGTCCTCGGCGATCGCCCGCATCAGCGCGTCGTCGACCTCGATCGTGTCGATCGAGGAGAGTCTTAGACGCGGCAGTTCCGGAACCAGTTTCAGGATCGTCGCCACCAGCGTGCCGAGCGTCGGCTTGCCCGGCAGGTCGGCGCCATAGGCGGTCATGTCGACGCCGGTCAGCACGATCTCGGCATGGCCGGTTTCGACGAGCTGGCGGATCTGCTCGACGATGGCGCCCATCGGCACCGAGCGCGAGGGGCCGCGGCCATAGGGGATGATGCAGAAGGTGCAGCGATGGTCGCAGCCGTTCTGCACCTGCACGAAGGAGCGCGTATGCCCGTCCATGCCGCTGACGAGGTGTCCGGCGGTCTCGCGCACCTCCATGATGTCGGCGACCTTGACGCGCTCGTGCTCGGCGATCTGGAGCCCGAGCGGGCGGTAGGCGGCGGCGGTCAGCTTTTCCTCGTTGCCGAGGATGAGATCGACCTCGGCCATCGCCGCGAAGGTGTCGGGGTCCGTCTGCGCCGCGCAGCCGGAGACGACGATCTTCACGTCAGGCCGCTCGCGGCGCGTCCGGCGGATCGTCTGCCGCGCCTGGCGCACCGCCTCGGCGGTGACGGCGCAGGTGTTGATGATCACCGCGTCGGCAAGCCCTGCCTCCGCCGCTTTCGTCCGCATCACCTCGGTTTCGAGCGTGTTCAGGCGGCAGCCGAAGGTGATCGTCTCGATCGTCATGCGCGGCGGGCGACCGTGTCCGGCGCGACCTCGATCTGGATGTCGTCGCCGAGGCGGATGACGCCTTCGTGCTCGAACTCGGCCGCGCCGGTCATCCAGATGTGGTGGTCGGGGCGCCATTCGATGTTGAGCACGCCGCCGGGCAGGCGGACGTCGACGGTGCGGCCGGTCTTGCCGAGCCGGGCGGCCGAGACCGCCGTGGCGCAGGCGGCTGTGCCGCAGGCGAGCGTCAGGCCGGCGCCGCGCTCCCACACGCGAAGCGTGATCGAATGGTCCGAGGTCACCTGTGCGATCGAGATGTTGGCGCGCTCCGGGAAGATCGGGTCGTGTTCGAGGATCGGCCCGATGCGGCCGAGATCGATCGCCGCGACGTCGTCGACCCAGTAGATCACGTGCGGATTGCCGATGCTGGCGGCGGACGGACGCGACAGGATCGGCGCGTCTACCGGGCCGAAGCTCAGATCGATGGCGGTCGTGTTCTCGAACGGGATCGCGAGCGGGATGTCGGCCCAGCCGAAGCGCGGCTCGCCCATGTCGACGGTGATCCGCTCGGCGTCCTGTACGCGCACCTCGAGCAGGTCGGCCGACGTTTCGAGCTTCAGCGCGTTGCGGCCGCTCTCGCGGTTCAGCACGAGCGCGACGCAGCGCGTGCCGTTGCCGCAGGCGCCGGCAAGCGAGCCGTCGGTGTTGAAGATCGTCATGAAGGCGTCGGTGCCGGCGGTCCTCGGCGGCTCGATCACCATCAGCTGGTCGAATTCCGTGCGCGGATCCGCGGCGAGCACGCGCGCCTGCGCGGCGTTCAGCCGCGTCTCGGCCTCGCGCATGTCGAGCACGGTGATCCGGTTGCCGATGCCGTTCATCTTGGCGAAGGGGGCGTTCATGACGTTCCGTTCATCACGCTGCGGGCCGCGTCGGCAGCCTGCGCTATCGGCGCATATATGGCGGAAAGATCAGAGAAATTCCATACTGCCGCGCGGTTTCCGGCATGCGCGCGTCGGCGACGGCCGGTCGCGGGCGCGATCGCCCGGGGCGATCGGGATCGGGACCGGTCGGTGGCCATGAAAAACAGGCCGCAAAACAGGGGGGAAGTGACGTAAACTGCCGGATGGGGACGGCTTCCCCGCACAGCCGACTTGCGGGCGGACGCAGGGGCTGCTTCATTGGCGGGCCACGTTGCAAGGATTTCGCCCGCCTCTCGACCGCCCCGTCCTCCGATCGCCCGCATGAGGGCCGAGACCGGGCCCGTCTTCCGCTACGGACATTCACATGTCGCTCGATATCGCCACCCGCGTGTACAACCACGGCTTTCGCATCGACCCGATCGTGCGGACGCTGCTCGACACGGACTTCTACAAGTTCCTGATGTTGCAGCTGATCCGCGCCCGCTCGCCGGATGTGCGGGCGACCTTCGGGCTCATCAACCGCACCAAGTCGGTGCGGCTCGGCGAGGTGATCGACGAGCAGGAGCTGCGCGACCAGCTCGACCATGCGCGGACGCTGCGCTTCCAGAAGAACGAGCTGATCTGGCTGGCCGGCAACACGTTCTATGGCGTGAAGCAGATCTTCAAGCCGGACTTCCTCGACTGGCTCGAGGGCTTCCAGCTGCCGGAATACGAGCTCCGGCGCACCGAGGACGGGCAGTACGAGCTGCTCTTCGAGGGGCTCTGGGCCGAGACGACGCTCTGGGAGATCCCGGCGCTCGCCATCGTCAGCGAGCTGCGCGCCCGCGCCGCGATGAAGGGCATGAGCCGGTTCGAGCTCGACGTGCTCTACGCCAAGGCCAAGGCCAAGCTCTGGGGCAAGATCGAGCGGTTGCGCCTGCTGGCGCAGGAGGGGCCGCTCAAGATCTCCGATTTCGGCACTCGCCGGCGCCATGGCTATCTCTGGCAGAAATGGTGCGTCGAGGCGCTGCAGGAGGGGCTCGGCGAGAACTTCGTCGGCACTTCCAACGTCAAGATGGCGATGGCGGCCGGCCTCGAGGCCGTCGGCACTAACGCGCATGAGCTGCCGATGGTCTATGCGGCGCTGGCCGAGGGCGACGAGGCGCTGCGCGACGCGCCCTACCAGGTGCTGCGCGACTGGCAGGAGATGTATGACGGCAATCTGCTCGTCATGCTGCCGGACACCTATGGCACGACGCAGTTCCTGCGCAATTCGCCCGACTGGGTGCTGAACTGGAAGGGCCTCAGGCCGGATTCGAAACCGCCGATCGAGGGCGCCGAGGAGGCGATCGCCTGGTGGCAGCTGCATGGCTGCGACCCGCGCGAAAAGCTGATCGTGCTGTCGGACGGCATGGACATCGACACGATCGAGGAGGCGGCGCGCCATTTCCGCGGCCGGGTCAACCTGTCGATCGGCTGGGGCACCAACGTCACCAACGATTTCCGCGATTGCGCGCCGGACGGCAAGAACGACCGCCTGCAGGCGATCTCGCTGGTCTGCAAGGTCGTCTCGGCCAATGGCCGGCCGGCGGTCAAGCTCTCCGACAACGCCAACAAGGCGACGGGGCCGGCCGAGGAGATCGCCCGCTACCGCCGCGTCTTCGGCCACCAGGACCTGATGGCGCAGCCGCTGCTGGTCTGAACGAGGGGAGGCACCCGAGCGGGTGTCGAAGACGCCTTCCGTCTGAATGATCACGGCGTGTGTGCTTCGCCTCTCCCCGAGGGAGTAGACCGACGGCTGTGTCCGGAGTGGCCCAGTCATTCGATACATTGGCTCCGACCGAGCCACCCGCTCGCCGTCATCCCGGGCTTGACCCGGGATCCATTCGGCCGGGTTGTTCGGTCGGTCGAACCTCCCGAGGCGCGGCTGTATGGATCCCCGCCTGCGCGGGGATGACGGGGAGGGGTATGGCCGCTGAAGCCGCTTACCTTCTAAACCACCGCCGCACCTGAAAGATGCGGGCTCCGGAAGTCGAGCCTCTGGAGGCCGCGCCGGACCTCGGGATCGCGCATGACGAGATCCCAGACGAGGCCGCTGCGGTGGTTCTCGATCATCACCACCTGCGGGCCCTGGTCGATGGCGAGGTGGGTCTTCGCCGTCCAGTTCGCGCTGTCGCTGAAGGCGTCGAAGAAGCCGTATTCGCCGAACAGCTGGTCGCCGCGATCGTCGTGAAAGTGGCGGAGCAGCGGCATGATCAGCTCCGGCGCATAGGGCAGGCTGGAAATGGCGGCCGTCGGCGCGATGACGCCGCGGTCATTGTCCGGCGAATGGGCCGAATAGCCCTCGGGCCCGTCGCTCGCCGTCAGGCCCCAGCTCTTCGGGCCGTAGCCCTCGAAGCCACCGGGATTGGCGATGCAGTGCGCCCGGTTCAACCGGGTATGGGCGACGTTCTGGGCCCAGTAGTCGGCATAGCGGTCGGTCAGGCCGCGCGGGTCGAGCCCCAGGAACGAGTAGTGCGCGAAGAACAGGGGGCCGCCGCCATCGGGGCCGAGCGGCAGCAGGATGCCGCGCTGCGGGCGGCGATTGTCGAAGGTCCGGCCCTGGGCGAAGCCGTTGTGGTAGGCGGCCGGCCGGATCGAATGTTCCTCGGCGCCTGCCGCCAGCACATAGGCGATCAGGCACTCGTTCCAGCCGCGCAGCTCGAGGTTCATGGCGAAGCCGTTGTTGGGGCTCCAGTGCCAGGTCAGCACGTCGCGGCCGTCGCGGGTGAACCAGTCCCATTCGACCGCGCGGCGCATCTGCTCGATCCGGCCGCGCAGCCAGGGCTCCTTGCCGTCGGCGCGATCGAAGAAGTACTGCGCAGCGATCAGGCCCTGGATCCAGAGCGCCGTCTCGACCAGGTCGGCGCCGTCGTCTTTGCGGCTGAAGCGCACCGTCGCGCCGGTCGCGCCATGCATGAAATGCGGGAAGGCGCCGTGATAGCTCGGCGCGCGCTCCAGGAAACCGATCATCCTGTGCAGCCGGTCGACCGCTTCGTCGCGGGCGATCCAGCCGCGCGCCACGCCGACGACGATCGCCATGACGCCGAAACCGGAGCCGCCGAGCGTGACGACATCGTCGTTGCCGAAGGTGCGGTCGCGGGCGAGGCCGCTCGTCGGATGGCCGAATTCCCAGAAATAGCGCAGCGTCTGACGCTGGACGCGGTCGAGCAGCGCCGCCTCGGAGAGGTGCTGGTCCCGGCCGGCCGCCGCGTCGCGCGGAGCCGCGCTAGTGCGCCTTGGCGACGTCCGCCGCGTCGGTGTCTTGGTCGTCATCCGCTGCCGCTCGCTTGCTGTCTGCTGGTTGGGGGGCATCTGGGTGGGCCGCCGCCATTTTGGGTGCCGTGCCGGCATCGTCGATGACCAGGTTCACGGTGCGCGTATAGAAATCCGTCGCCGAGGCGCGGCTCGAGACGGTGACGAGCGCTGCCTTCTTCAGTTCGTCCCGGAGGATCGAGGTGAAGATGGCGCGCTGGTCCTCGTCCATGCCGTCGATGGTCTGCTCGGTGAAGATCCATTGCGGCTTAAGCAGCAGCAAGCGTGCGAGCGTGACCCGCACTTCGTCGTCATAGGAGATTTCCTTGGCCCAGCGCGCCCGGCGGTCGAGCGAGGCGCCGAGCCGCGGCAGGCCGACCCGCTTCAGCGCGGCGGTCAGGTCCTCGTCGCTGAAATCGGAGGCGGCGAGCGGATAGGTGAGGGCGGAGCGCAGCGATCCGTCCGGCACATAGGGCCGCTCCGGCATGAACATCACCTTGGCGCGCGGCGGCAGGCTGATCTTGCCGGAGCCCCAGGGCCAGAGGCCGGCGAGCGCCGAGAACAGCGCGCCATGCGCCGAGCCGGTGCGGTCGACGATCAGCACGCGGTCGCCCGGCGAGACCTCCACCAGCGGCGCGTCGAGCATGGCGCGCTCGCCCATCCACGTCACCGCCACCTTGTCGAGCTCGAGATGGCCGAGCGGCTCGAGGTCGTATTCGATCCGTTCGCCGCTGTCGCGCGGCTGCTCCAGCGTCGTCAGCGCCTCGCGGAAGCTCATGACGCGGGCCAGCGTGGCGCGCCAGTCGGCGATGGCGCTGAAATTGTCGACGAACCAGCGCAGGCAGTTCTGTACCTGGTTGAAGGCGCCGACCACCATCATCAGCTCGCCGAAGGAGAGCTTGCCGCCGAAATAGCCGGGTGCGGCGATGACGATCGGCGCGACGATGCCGATCCAGCCATAGCCGGCCGTCACCCAGGTCAGCCGCGCCACCGCGTTGACGAAGCGGCGCATGACGTCGAGCACGCGGTCGAGCTCGTCGTCGAGCCGCTTCTTCTCGTCCGCCTCGCCGGCGTTCAGCACGATGCCGCTGGCGTTCTCGCTGACCTGGACGAGCGCGAAGCGGAGGTCGGCCTCGCGCGCGTAGCGCTCGACGCCGAGGCCGATCAGCGGCCGGCCGACGCGCCAGCTGACCCAGGACCCGGTCATGGCGAAGAGCAGCGCGCACCAGACCATGTAGCCCGGGATGACGAAGCTGTAGCCGCCGATGGACAGCACGACGCCGCTCGACAGCACCCAGAGCACGCCGACGAAGCTGAACAGGAGCAGCGTCGACTGGAACAGGCCGATGCCGAGCCCGGTCGAGAGCTCGGCCAGATGCTTGGCATCCTCGTGCACGCGCTGGTCGGGATTGATGCCGATCTCGCCGGCGTCGCCCAGCATGACCAGCCGGCGCGGCGCCAGCCACTGCTCGATCAGGTCGCGGGTCAGCCATTTGCGCGTCTGCTGCGTGATCATCTGGGCAAGCCAGGTCTGCGCCACGTTGAGGGCGAGCAGGACGCTGGCGATGCCGCCGAAAATCATCAGGTAGTAGAGGAAGGAGGAGACGTTCTTGGTTTCGATCGCGTTGTAGAACGGCTTGTTCCAGGCGTTCAGGACCACCTGCATGCCGGAGGTCGCGATGATGACGCCGATGATCGAAACGGTCAGTAGGAGGAAGTTGCGGCGGCCGGACGAGTTCCACAACGCGGCGATGAAGGTGCTGAATTGCTGCACGAGCGCTGCGAAGGATTTTCTCGTGCCGAACTCGATTTCCTGTTCGGCCGCGTCATCGGGTCTTTCCGTCATCGCCTCGATTATCCGGCTTCGACGGCGACAAGCATATCAACCAGCCGGTCAAAGTTCCGCATCATTCCGTCCGCATCCGTCTCGCGCATCCTTTCCCGACCAACTGTTGCAGATCGACATCAAGTCAAGACTGCGGCCGCCCCGCTCCCTCGCGCTGGACGCGGCGAATCGCTAGCATCCGTTTCGAAGGACGGGTTCTGGAAGGGCTCCAGCGATCGCATCGCCGTTGGCGCGTCACGCGGGTGACGCCGGGCGCTGGTCGCGTGCTCCATCCGGCCCGCGCGCGGTTCGGGGAGGACCCAATGAGCAGTTTCATCCTGGCGATCGACCAGGGCACGACGTCGACGCGGGCGATCGTCTTCGACGGCCATTACCAGGTCTGCGGCGTCGGCCAGCAGGAGTTCCCGCAGCATTTCCCCCGTTCCGGCTGGGTCGAGCACGACCCCGAGGACATCTGGCGCACGGTGCAGGAGACGATCCGCTTCGCGCTCGCCAACGCCAATCTGGCGCTGACCGACATCGCCGCGATCGGCATCACCAACCAGCGCGAGACGACGATCGTCTGGGACCGCGCAACGGGCCGGGCAATCCACAACGCGATCGTCTGGCAGGATCGCCGCACGGCGGATCTCTGTGCCGAACTGAAGGCGGCCGGCGCCGAACCGGCGCTGACGGAAAAGACCGGGCTGCTGCTCGACCCGTATTTTTCCGGCACCAAGATCGCCTGGATCCTCGACAATGTCGAAGGCGCGCGGGCGCGGGCGGAGCGGGGCGAGCTCGCCTTCGGCACGGTCGACAGCTTCCTGCTCTGGCGTCTGACGGGCGGACGCGTGCATGCGACCGACGCCACTAATGCGGCGCGGACGCTGCTCTTCAACATCCGCACCGGCGAATGGGATCGAGACCTGCTCGAGCTGCTTCGCGTGCCCGAGGCGGTGCTGCCCGAGGTCCGTGATTCCGCCGCCGATTTCGGCATCACGGACGAATCCGTGGTTGGCGCGGCGATCCGCATCGCCGGCATCGCCGGCGACCAGCATGCCGCGGCGCTCGGCCAGGCCTGCTTCAAGCCGGGCATGCTGAAATCCACCTATGGCACCGGCTGCTTCGCCTTGCTCAATACCGGGGCGGATTTCGTGCCGTCGCAGAACCGGCTGCTGACGACGATCGCCTATCGGCTCGACGGCAAGACGACCTATGCGCTGGAAGGCTCGATCTTCGTTGCCGGCGCGGCGATCCAGTGGCTGCGCGACGGCCTCCGGATGCTGGAGCGGGCCGACCAGTCCGGGCCGATGGCCGAGGCGGCGGATCCGCACCAGGAGGTCTATCTGGTGCCAGCCTTCACCGGGCTCGGCGCGCCCTGGTGGGATGCGGAGGCGCGCGGGGCGCTGTTCGGCCTGACCCGCGCCACCGGCCCGAACGAGTTCGTGCGCGCGGCGCTCGAATCGGTCTGCTACCAGACGCGCGACCTGCTCGACGCGATGCGGCGCGACTGGGCGCAGGCCGGCGAGACGGTGCTCCGGGTCGATGGCGGCATGGTGGCGAGCGACTGGACGATGCAGCGCCTGGCCGACATCCTCGATGCGCCGGTCGACCGGCCGGTGGTGCTGGAGACGACGGCGCTGGGGGCGGCGTGGCTGGCGGGCCGGCAGGCCGGCGTCTGGCCGGCCGAGGACGGCTTCGCCGCGAGCTGGCGGCTCAATCACAAATTCCTGCCCTCGATGGCGGCCGAGACGCGGGAGGCGAAGCTCGCCGGCTGGCGCGACGCGGTGCGGCGGACGCTGACGCACTAGCGTGGCACCTCGGCGGCGGTGACCGACGTCACTGCCGCCGCCCGGCGCGGTGATATGCTGAGACTGTCGCTCAGGAGGTCGCCATGCCCCGTGGGATCGCTCTCGTCGCTATCGCCGTCACCGCGGCCTGGATCGTCGGCGAGGCCGGCGCGGCGCAGGCCCAGACGCCGCCGCAATGCCGGAAGTCGGATCGTTGCACGCCGCCGGGCGGGGACACGGACGACAAGGCCGGCCAGCCGGGCGGCAAGGCTCGGCACGACACCATCAAGAATTCGATCGGGAATGTGCGATAGCGCGGCGCGAAAGCGGCCTGCGCGGAGACGGCCGGCTGCGGCCGTGCCGCATGACGTCGACGTCAGCGGAATTCAGGCAAAGAAAAAGGCCCGTCGGGGAGGAGGTCGACGGGCCTTCTAGTTGATGGCACCGCGCGAGGGAGGAGGTTCGCGGGTGCCTAATCGCAGGGAACGAGGGAGGAGGTTCGTTCCCCAACGAACTCGGAATTTCTCAGTATCCGGCGGCCTGCTTGGCAATCGCCTTGATGTCGGCGCGGTTGATACCCAGGTCGCTGAGCTCGCGGTTGTCGAGGCGCGACAATTCGCTGCGGGTCTCGCGATACTTCATCCAGGTCTTGTAGGAGGCAACGAGGCTGACCATCGTCTGTTCCTTTCCACGCCGGTCATCGGACTTATCAGCAGCGCCTGATTTCTCTGTCGCCGTTCTGATGAGCTGAATTTAGTCGGCGGCCGGAGAAATGAGCAGTACGAAAAAACTCATGCCTGCCCTGCGCTAGATGCAGAGCAGCATTCGCCCCAAACGTCATGGTGCACTGCACAATGACGCATGACGTTCACGTCAGATGCGCCGCTCGTGCGAGGCGATCGCGAGGCTGGCGGTGACGATGCAGGCGAGCCAGAGCCCCGGCAGGCCGATGGCGCCATAGGTGACGGCGCCGAGCAGGGCGCCGAAGCAGAGCGACGCCCAGAGCAGCAGGACCGGCAGGAAGGCCCAGCGATCGCCGCCGCGCAGCGCCGATGCCAGCCGGTGGCCGACCTTGACGAGCGCGCCGGTGACATAGGTCAGCCCGATGCCGGGCACGCCGTTCTTCTGGAACACCGCGTTCTCCACGCCCATCGCCAGCGCCATGGCGACCGTGCCGATCACGGCGATGCTGAAGTGCCCGGCCAGCGCGGCGACGGCGAGCAAGGCCGTTTCCGTCCACAGGATGGCGGCGCGGCGGCTGCGCTGTCCCTCGTTGCCGATCAGCGCGCCGAGGGTGGCGCCGCCGACGAAGACGACGATGATGCCGATGATCTCGGCGGCGCGAAACCAGTCGGCCATGGCGACGTCGACGCCGAAGCGGGTCGTGTTGCCGCTCATGAACGAGACGAACAGGCCGCCGAGATGGCGGAAGCCCATGGCGTCGACGAAACCGGCAGTGCCCGCCAACACATAGGCGAGCGCCTTCTGGCGATGCGTGTAGTCCTTCATGCGGTCGATCCGGAACGAGGGCGGCGGCAAGCCGGTGCTCGCCATGCGGGAGGGCGGTGAAGGATTGTTAACCCTGTTTTCCTAAAATTCGGTCAATGACAGTCGCCTGATGCCGCGTCGTTCCTGGCATGGAGTCCCGCCTTGTTGGTTGTCCTTTCCCGCATGATGCTGACGTCGTCGCTGGTCGTGCTCTGCACCGCCGCGCCAGCCCTGGCCCAGCAATGGCGCGAGCAGCCGGATTACGGCTACGAGCCGTCGCCGGCCTATGACCAGCGCGGATATGATGCCGCGCCGCCCGCCTATGAGCGGCAGGATGCCTATCGCGATCCCTACGAAGTGCCGCCGCCGGCCGGTTATGCGCAGCCCCAGGCCGCCCCGGCGCCTGTCGCGCCCGCGCCGGCCGCGACCGTGGCGCGCCGGGCGCCGGTCGCGCCCCTTCCCGCCGATTTCATCGAGCAAGTCAATTCCGCGCCGCATGGCGCCCTGCCGGCGAAGAGCGACAAGCCCGATCCCGTCATCGTCATGCTGCAGGTGCTGCTCGACCGTGCGCATGTCTCGCCGGGCGTCATTGACGGCCGCCAGGGCGGCAATCTGAACAAGGCGATCTCGGCCCTGCAGTCGATGCACAATCTGCCGGCGAACGGAAAGCTCGGGCCCGACATCTGGGATATCCTGCAATCTGTCGCCGACCGCCCGGTGATGATGGACTACACCATCACCGCGAAGGACGTGGCCGGCCCGTTCGTGCCGGACATGCCGAAGGACTATGCCGAGATGGCGCAGCTGCCGGCGCTGTCCTATCGCGACCCGGTCGAGGCGCTGGCCGAGCGCTTCCACATGGACGAGACCTTCCTGCGCCGCCTGAACCCGGACGCCGACTTCAACATGGCGGGCACGATCATCGCCGTCGTCGATGTCGGCGCCAACGCCAAGGCCAAGGTCGCGCATCTGGTTGCCGATGCGAGCACCCGGCAGCTGCTCGGCTACAACGAGAACTGGGATGTCGTCGTCGCCTATCCGGCGACGATCGGCAGCGCCGCCCTGCCGTCGCCGTCCGGCATCCATGCGGTCAAGGCGGTCGCCGAGAATCCCGACTACTGGTACCGGCCGCAGGTCAATTTCCAGCAGGGCGACAATACCAAGGCGCTGCGCCTGCCCGGCGGTCCGAACAATCCCGTCGGCACGGTCTGGATCGGCCTCGACAAGCCGACCTACGGCATCCACGGCTCGCCCGAGCCGAGCAAGATCGACAAGACCAACAGCCATGGCTGCCTGCGCCTGACCAATTGGGACGCACAGGAGCTGGTGAAGCTGGTCAAGGTCGGGGTCGACGTCGAATTCGTCGACCAGACGCCGAC
Organism: Pseudomonadota bacterium; assembly: GCA_023391905.1. Taxonomy (GTDB): domain Bacteria; phylum Pseudomonadota; class Alphaproteobacteria; order Rhizobiales; family Kaistiaceae; genus Kaistia. The sequence goes on from JAEWAD010000057.1 coordinate 14,174, forward strand.
CGCCTCCGTCGCGCCGGCCGCTCCCGCCGCGCCGCAGCCCAGGACCTACCAGGCGGCCGACGGCTACCAGGAAATGCCGCCGGCGCTGCGCTGATCCGGATCGATCGGGCGGGGCGGCGCGGCCACACCGCGCCGCAAAATCCATCCTTGCCGGCGGCCGGGCTTGAAGCCGGCCGCGACCTCTTGATAGCTATCCCGATCATTCCCCCGAGGATTCCGCATGAACCGTTCCGCACTGACGCTGGCTCTTGCCGCATTTTCCGCCGCGATCGCGCTGAGCCCGGCCGCCGGCATCGCCAAGACCAAGGCAGCCGCGCCGGCCGGCGATCCCTCCTGCAAGCAGACGCGCTGGGACCTGAAG
>JAEWAD010000055.1 GCA_023391905.1 Pseudomonadota bacterium
ACGCAGGCCGTCGGCTTGCCCGCGTAGCGGAACTCGCTGTCATAGTCGTCCTCGATGATCCACGCCTGATGCCGCGCCGCCCAGTCGATCAGGGCCAGCCGCCGATCCAGCGTCAGGGTCACGCCGGTCGGGAACTGGTGCGACGGCGTCAGGAAGACAGCCTTGACCGGTAGCGGCTCGGCGACGATCCCCTCGACCTGGATGCCCTGCCGATCAACTGGGACGGGGACGCATTCGAGCCCCGCGGCATCGAACGCCTTGCGGGCGCCGTAATAGGCGGGATCCTCGATGAAGATCCGATCGCCCGGATCGAGCAGCATGTTGGCGCACAGCGTCATCGCCTGCTGCGAACTCGTCAGGACCAGCACGCGATCGGCGGTGGCGCGGGCCCCGCGTTCGAGATTCACATAGTCGGCAATGGCCCGCCTGAGCGGCTCCGCGCCTTGCGGATCGCCATGCAGCAGCGCCGCGGTGCCGGCTTCCTTCAGCACCTGCCGTTCCAGGCGCTCCCAGAGCGGCAGCGGAAAGCTGCGGGTCTCCGGAACGCCATGCGCGAAGGGCCGTGGTGCCAGCATTTCCCGAACGCCGCCGCTCTCGAACACGGCTTGCCCGCGCTGGCTCAGATTGGGGGCCTGATTGCGCAGGAGCGCGTCGCGCTGGTGCGGCCGGCGGCCCGGAGCGAACTCCGTCACCTCGGCGACGAAGCTGCCGCTGCCGACGCGCCGCTCGATGAAGCCCTCGGCATGGAGCTGGCCATAGGCCGCCTCGATCGTGTCGCGCGACACGCCGATCGACTTGGCGAGCGCGCGCGAGGCGGGCAGGTGCTTCCCCGGCCCAAGCGCGCCGTCGAGGATCAGCTGGCGGATCGCCCGCTGGATGCGCGCGTGCAAGGGCAGCGCGGCATGCTCGGGACGGGCGAGCCAGGCCTTCACTGACTCCAGTTCGGAATGTTTGAACAAATGGTCTGGCTCCAGCATCGAGAGTGGAGGGGATAATCCGTCCATTGGCCGGCTAGATGTCAAGGCCTTCCTTGCCCTTGCCTTTCCAGCTCCAAGAGTTTCGCCAGACATGCCGCCCGGTTCGACGCCTTCTCCCTTCCGCCTGAGCGACGTGCTCCACCCCGCCATCGCGGGGCTGATCTCCGTGATCGTCAACTATGGCGGCACCTTCATCCTGGTCTTTCAGGCGGCGAAGGTCGCCGGCCTGAGCCCGGCAGAGACGACCTCCTGGGTCTGGTCGGTATCGATCGGCGTCGGCGTGACGGGACTGTTTCTGAGCTGGCGCTATCGCGCCCCTATCATCACCGCCTGGTCGACGCCGGCGGCGGCCTTTCTCGTCACCGCGCTGGCGACAACGCCCTATGCCGAGGCCGTCGGCGCCTACATCGTCTCGGCCCTGGCCTTCGTCATCCTCGGCCTGTCGGGCTGCTTCGACAGGCTGATCCGGCTGATCCCGCCGGGCATCGCCTCGGGCCTGCTCGCCGGCATCCTGCTGCAGTTCGGCATCGGCGCCTTCGGCGGCGCGAGTGTCGAGCCGCTGCTGGTCGGGCTCCTGATCCTCGCCTATCTCGTGCTGAAGCGCTTCTCCGCCCGCTATGCCGTCGTCGGCATCCTCGTTCTCGGGCTCGCCTTCCTGCTGGCGCAGGGGAGCGTCGATTTCGCGGGGCTCGAGTTCCGCCTGGCGGCGCCCGTCTTCACCATGCCGGCATTTTCGTGGAATGCGCTGCTGAGCGTCGCACTTCCACTCTTCCTCGTCACGCTGACGGGCCAGTACATGCCGGGTATGATCGTGCTGCGCAACGACGGCTTCCGGACCAGCGCCAATCCGATCATCACCGTAACGGGCCTCGGCTCGCTGCTGATGGCCCCCTTCGGCTCGCACGGCTTCAACCTCGCCGCCATCACGGCCGCCATCGCCACGGGCCGGGAAGCGCATGAAGATCCCTCGAAGCGCTGGGTCGCCGGCATCGCGGCCGGCCTCTGCTATGTGCTGGTCGGTGTCTTCGGCGTGACCCTCGCGGGCGTCTTCATGGCCTTGCCCGCGACCTTTATCACGACGCTGGCCGGTCTGGCACTGCTCGGCACGATCGGCGGAAGCCTGGCCGGAGCCATGGCCGATCCGAAATCGCGCGAGGCATCGCTGATCACCTTCCTGGCCGCGGCCGCCAACATCCAGATGCTCGGAATCGGCGGCGCGTTCTGGGGGCTGGTGATCGGCCTGATCGCCCACTTCGTCCTGAACGGCAGGTTACCCGACCGGTGGCGCGCGGCTGGCCCGGCGATCGACAGCAGTGCGGCGGAGTGACGACGATGACAACCTCGATCATTTCCATCCAGAGCCAGGTCGTTCACGGCCATGTCGGCAACAGCGCCGCCGTCCTGGCCATGCAGGCGCGCGGGCTGAACGTCGCCGCCGTGCCGACGACCTTGCTCTCCAACCATCCCGGCTACGCCACCATGCGCGGGCGCGTGCTGGAATCCGAGCTCGTCGGCGACCTGCTGCGCGGTATCGAGGAGCGGGGCCTGATCGAGACCAGCCGCTACATCGTCTCCGGTTATCTCGGCTCGCGCGCCAATGGCGAAGTGGTGGCTGCCTTCGTCAAGCGGGCCCGGCAGATCAATCCGGACATCCTCTATGTCTGCGATCCCGTCATGGGCGACACCGAGCTCGGCGTCTTCGTCGCCGACCCGGTGGTCGAGGTCCTGCTCGAGCAGCTGGTGCCGCTGGCCGACCTTTTGACCCCCAACCAGTTCGAGGTTGGCCTGATCACCCGGAACCGGCCGCGAAGCTTGGAGGAGTTGGCAGCCGCCGCCGCCGCCATACGGGAGCGACGTGGCGCCCGCATGGTCGTCACCGGATGCGTCCTGGCCGATACGCCGGACGGCTCGCTTGAAAACATCGTCTTCGAAGGACCGACGCCGACCCGGCTCCGGTCGACCCGCCTGCCGATCGTCCCGGTCGGCACGGGCGATCTGTTCACCGGCTTGCTCACCGCCAACCTGGCGCGGGGCAGGGCGCTGGTCGACGCGACGCGAGATGCCGCCGCCGTGGTGCTCGACGTTCTCGGCCGCACCCTCGGCGACGGCCAGCAGGAGATGCAGCTTGGCGGCTGCATCGCCGCTCTGGTCGAAAGACACGCGGAAGATCAGGGGTGAGGGCGGGGTGGACTCCCTCCGGCGTCGGCCGCATAACTTTCGCTGCGTCACCCGGAACGGAGATCTGGCGTCATGGCGAAGATCGTGTTCGGAATGAACCTGTCGCTCGACGGCTATGTCGACCATGACGCATTCGAACCGGATCCCGAACTCTTTCGTCACTGGACCGAGCACGTCCGTGGACTGACCGGCAGCGTGTATGGCCGCCGCATGTACGAGATCATGCGGTATTGGGACGAGGACCATCCCGAATGGGAACCCGATCACCATGAATTCGCCGCGGCCTGGCGCAACCAGCCGAAATGGGTCGCGTCGCGGACGCTGAAGTCCGTCGGCCCCAATGCCAGCCTGGTCGAAGGCGACCTCGCGACGGCGGTCCGCGACCTGAAGACCCGGCTCGATGGAGAGATCGCCGTTTCAGGGCCGGACCTGGCGCGAAGCCTGACCGACGCCGGGCTCATCGACGAGTACCGCCTCTACTTCAACCCCACCGTGCTGGGAGGCGGCAAGCCCTTTTTCGCTGCCCCCCGGCCGCCACTGCGCCTTGTGACCAGCGACCGGATCGGCCCGGACGTGATCCGGCTGACCTATGTCCCGATCGCCTGAGCGCTCCGCTCGGGCTCCGTCACACTCTCCGTAGTTGCCGATATCGGCGAATGATGGCCATCCGGCCTCGACCGGGCTCTGTTTTGTTTGCGCGCAACCTATGGTACTGAGGGGCCGATTTCACCCGGAAGGTGCCAACTCCCTGTACCATCGCGTCTCGACAAGGGTCGGGGTCCTATCATCGTGGTTGTTCGAGCATGAGCCATGAGAGCGTCGTCGCACTGCTGAATCCGGCCATGTCGGCAATATTCTGCGCGTCATTGCTCGCACTTTGGCTCCAACAACGTCAGCGAACCTATATTGCCATCTTCGCGGCTTCCTACGCGATACGAACACTTTGCTTCGGCATCCTGACCCTTGCCATTGCTCAGGAGCATTCGTCGCTGCGCATTCTGGCCAATGGGCTCGTTCTGCTCGCGACCGCCTTGCTGTCGATTGCACTCTCGAGCCGCCAGGCATCCAAGCCGCACTACGGCAGCCTGATTGCCATCGGCGTGACAACGCTGGCCGCTCTCTATTTCTACCAGTATGTGGAGCCGAGCCTGCTGGCGCGGGCAGCCGTGATCAACCTGGCGCTCGCCACCATCTGCGCCTTGATGCTGATCGACGTCGCCCGGCTCCCGCGCCGTTCCCCGGTCGAGCAGCTGTTCTTCGGGCTTGTAGCGCTTGCCTGTCTGGCTTTTCTGGTTCGGCCCGTGATCTTCCGGGTTCCGGGCATCCTGTCCGACCAGGTCGAAGCCGCCTATTGGTTGATCGTCGCGATCTCCGATGCGCTCATCTGCGCGACGCTGGCGGTCGCGATCTTCGCGATCATCGCCGCCGACGTCATGGAAAGCTTCAAGTCCGAAGCCCAGACAGACATGTTGTCGGGATTGTTCAATCGTCGCGGCTTCGACGCTCGCGCACAGGATGCGCTGGCGCGCCAAACGGCGAACGCGCAGGTCGCCGTGATCCTGAGCGACCTCGATGACTTCAAGTCGATCAACGATCGCTTCGGCCACAGCCATGGCGACAGGATCATCGAGACCTTCTCCGAAGTCCTGAGGGACAAGGCCCCGCGCGATGCGATCATCGCGCGCCTTGGTGGCGAGGAGTTCGCCGTGCTTCTGCCGCGGGGGCAGATCGCGGCCGCGCACCACTTTGCCGAGCTTGCCAGGACCGTGTTCAAGGAAGCGGCGTCGAGCGTCGTTGCAAACGAATTCAGCCCTACGGCGAGCTTCGGCATCGCCATCGCGCGCAAGGGCGAGGACCTGCTGGCACTGATCGATCGGGCCGACCGCGCGCTCTATCAGGCCAAGGCAGATGGGCGCGACTGCATCCGACAGGCCGCGTAAGCCCCGCAAAGCCCGCTCGCTGCCCAGCGAAGCGGCGGCCAGAAAATGTGCTCCCCACGGCTGCGCTCATCATTGAAGATCAGGCAACAGTGAGCGCGGAGAAGGGCACGTAGAGGGACCCGGAGGCGTGCGGCGCTCAATTCAGACGTACCCGGAACTACCCAGGATAGCTTTGACGCCGGGCGCGTTTTGTAGTCCAGCGGGTGCACGAAGACGTGCCGCTAATCGTCTTTCGTGAGAGAATGCCGCGATGGATTGGCGGCCTTATTACATGCGCCCCTGAAAGCCTGCAAATAACCTTCGGCGCGGGCAGGATCGTCGCTACAGACAAAGCCATGCACTATCGTATAAGTTTAGTGAGAACTTGACCTCCGGCGCAGGCCATTCTTTCGCTTGCGAAAGGCAATCGGCAATCTGGAGCACGAAAATGGCACGTGATCCTATCCGGAAGAGGCTTTGGAAGCTCACCTGTTCAACCAGGTGCCAAATCCTGCCTGTTGCGGCCATTCTTGTCTTGGATTTGGTTTCCGCCGCGGCGGTGGCGCGAGCCCAGCCCGCGTCGTTCACGGATTTCCCGCTCGTCATCTATTGCGAATATGCGGGGAGCACGAGCGCCTACTACTTCTCACGACTGGCTGACGGCAGCGCCATCTACCTCACGCCCGACCGGCGGGCCGGCATGATCACCATCGACGGCACCGCGCAGCGAGTGGGCGGAGAACGCTCGGGAAGCTGCAGCGACAAAACGCTCAAGGATCTGCGGGAGTCCGGTCAGGCGTTCGATCTGCCGCGTTGAAGCGCGGCCCAGAGTCGGCCGCCCGCGCTTGCTCGCAGGAAGGTCGGTTTTCCATTGCATGACGGCCCGCACGCGCGCCCGGCGTTCTGGCCCAGAAGGAATGGACACGCACGATGCCCAAGAGCCATGTCTTGAACTCCGCCAGGCAAGCATCTTCCACCGATGAGCTGGCGCTGGTGGACCGCTGGTGGCGCGCCTGCAACTATCTCTCGGTCGGGATGATCTACCTTACCGACAACCCGCTTTTGCGGGAGCCGCTGACACCCGAACACATCAAGCGGCGCCTACTCGGGCATTGGGGTTCCAGCCCGGCTCTGTCGTTCGTCTGGGCTCACCTCAACCGCGTCATCAAGCGCGACGATCTTGATGTCATCTTCGTCGCCGGCCCTGGCCATGGCGCGCCCGGTGTTCTCGGTCCCACCTACCTGGAGGGCACCTATTCCGAAATCTATCCGGACAAGAGCCAGGATCTGGAGGGGCTCGGCCTGTTCTTCAAGCAGTTCTCTTTTCCGGGCCATATCGGGTCTCACGTCACTCCGGAGACGCCGGGCTCGATCCACGAAGGGGGCGAACTCGGCTACAGCCTGTCCCATGCCTACGGGGCGGCGTTCGACAACCCCGACCTCCTGGTGGCCTGCGTGGTCGGCGACGGCGAGGCCGAGACGGGGCCGCTGGCCGCGGCGTGGCATTCGAACAAATTCCTGAACCCTGTCCGCGATGGTGCCGTACTTCCGATTCTGAACCTCAATGGCTACAAGATCGCCAATCCGACCGTGCTTGCTCGTGTCAGTCACGAGGAGCTCGAGGCCCTGTTCAGGGGCTACGGCTACACACCGTACTTTGTCGAGGGCTCGGATCCCGTCGAAATGCACGCGAAGATGGCGGCGACGCTGGACGCGGCGATCGGCGAAATCCACGCGATCCAGCGGCAGGCCCGCGCCGGGGCGGCGGTCGAGCGGCCACTCTGGCCGATGATCGTGCTCCGGACCCCGAAGGGTTGGACCGGGCCGAAAGAGGTCGGCGGCCACAAGGTCGAGGGGTCGTGGCGCGCGCACCAGGTGCCGCTTGTCCGGGTCCGAGAGGATCCGTCTCGCATGAAACTGCTCGAGGACTGGCTGAGGAGCTACGAACCGGAGGCGCTGTTCGATGCCGAGGGCCGGCTGGTGCCGGAACTGAGGGCCCTGGCGCCGACGGGCCTTCGCCGGATGAGTGCCAATCCGCACGCCAATGGCGGCCTTTTGCGCCGGGCACTGAAGCTGCCTGATTTCCGCGCCTACGCCGTCGAGGTCGCTCAGGCCGGCGGGGTGCTCCACGAGAACACGCGGCCACTCGGCGAGTTTCTGCGCGACACGATGCGGGCGAACATGAACACGTTCCGTGTCTTCGGTCCCGATGAAACCGCCTCGAACCGCCTGCAGGCGATTTACGAGGTGAGCAAGAAGGTCTGGATGGGCGACTATCTGCCGGAGGATGCCGACGGCGGAGAACTGGCGCGTGACGGCCGGGTGATGGAGATCCTCTCCGAACACACGCTGGTGGGCTGGCTGGAGGGATATCTGCTAACCGGCCGGCATGGCTTCTTCCATACCTACGAGGCCTTCGCCCACGTCGTTGACTCGATGTTCAACCAGCACGCCAAGTGGCTCGACATCAGCAAGAACCACGTGCCATGGCGCGCGTCGGTTTCCTCGCAGAACATCCTCCTCAGCTCAACGGTCTGGCGCCAGGATCACAACGGCTTCTCGCACCAGGATCCGGGCTT
>JAEWAD010000496.1 GCA_023391905.1 Pseudomonadota bacterium
CCGGCCCCCGCCGACGACACCAGGGCGCGTCGGGCCGCGCCGCGCGCCGCCTGGGTCGGAAAGGCGATGATCTGCCTGCGCACGCCGTCATCGGCGCCGGTCCGGGCCTCCAGCCGGCGCTGGGCCAGCATCTGCTCCGCCTCCTCGACGAGGATGGCGAGGCCGTGCTGCGAGAAGCGGGCGCCGGGATTGTGCGCCAGCAGGCGCAGCACCGCGCGGTCGCCGCGGTCGAGCAGCGCATCGGACACCGCTTCCGAAACCCAGGCACGGCCGGCCATGGCGCAGAGACGGTCATGCGGCAGCGTCGCCGCGAGCGCGACGAGGCTTCCGTCGTCGAAGGCGACCGAGTGGCGCAGCACCGGCTCGGCCGTGTCGCTCGAATGGGTGGCGAAATGGCAAAGGATCGCCGCCGGCGCGTTCGGCAGCAGGGCGACCCGGTCGGCGAGCGCCGCCTGCTCGGCCCCGGTCAGCGCGTCGAAAACGCCGAGCACGATCTCGCTGTAGAGCGCGGCGGTCTGCGGCGACACGGCATGGCCGGCATGGCCGTAGAGGTCGGTGATCGACGCGAGCAGCGCGGCGCGTCGTCCCGACGGCACCGCGGCATCGGTTCCGATCAGGTGGTCATCCATGCGCGTCGTCCGGCGTGGTTGTCATGCGGGAACGGTCGCAGCCAAACCATAAGAAACGATTGAGGCGCGGGGTTTCCGGAACGTTACCACGGGGGTAACAAACCGACCGTTCGGCGGCGGAATCATGGTGAACGCGCGTTGACGATTGCGGCGACAGGCGCGCGGAAAAATGACGCTGCGGCGGCGGATTTTCACAGGAGGATTTGGGAGATTATTCCACGGCTTACCGGAAAAACGGCGCGATTCCGCGGTCATTGCCGCCGAGCCGGCAAATTATCCCCTTGCCGGCGGCGACGATCACGTTAGTATTTACGGTGGAAGTTGGGCGTGAAGAGAGACCCGGGAGATGTCCATGAGCCTCGCTAAACCGTTCCATCTGCTGGCCGTCAGTGCCGCTTTTGTGTTCGTCGCGGCAATCGTATTCGGAGCGATCTGATTCCTCCGCCGGCCTTTTAGGAGCACGCGTTCCCGACAGCGTATCTGGCAGAACCGACCGGATTTATCCGGAGGGAGAGCAGTGTAGCCTTCGCGGGCCGCCCCTGGCGGACGACCGAAGCGAGGCCTGGACTGCAAGGTCAGGCTGCGGCCGGCCAAGGGCCGGGATCGCCTCTCACATACCCACGCCGGCGCGCCAGGCCGCGACCACGGCCATGCCGGCGAAGGCCGCCACGATGTCGTTGCGCCGCCAGTAGTAGACGACGATCGTCGCCGCGAACCCCGCATATTCGGCCGGCCCGCCATGCGCCACGATCGGCCCTAGGATCGCGCCCATGATGGCGAGCGGCAGCGCCTTCAGCCAGATCTCGACGCGCGGCGTCACCGCGACGAAGCGCATCAGGAAGAAGCCGGCGATCCGCGTCAGATAGGCCGCCACCGTCATGACGGCGATGACGATCGCGAAGCCGGCCGTCGTGTTGGGATCAATGCCCATCGCGCGCGCCTCCGTCCGCGGAAACCGTCGCGCGCGGCATGAAGGCGGCCGTCAGGCTGCCGGCCAGCCCGCCCGCGAGCACATGCATCGAGCCGCCGACATAGCGTTCGAACACGATCGCCACACCGCCACCGATGACCAGCGGCAGCACGTCGGCCCTGCCCTTCCAGAAGCCGCAGGCGAGCGACAGGAAGAAGGCGGGCAGGAAGAAATCGAGGCCGAAGCGGCGCGTATCGCCGAGCATCTGGCCGAAGCCGGCGCCGGCGATGGTGCCGGCGACCCAGCCGACCATGCAGCCGAGCCCCATGCCGACGAAGACACCAACATCGCGCCGGCCCTGGTCGCGCTCCTGCATCGCCGTCGCCCAGTTGGCGTCGACGAGCACATACATGGACGCATAGGCGATCCAGGGCGGCAGACCGCGCATCCAGGGCTGCATCGCCGCGCCGAACAGGACGTAGCGGGCATTCATCGCGACGACGGCGACGAAGACGGCGAAGAGCAGATCGGGCGCGTTCCAGGCGTGCAGCGCCAGCAGCTGCGCCGTGCCGGCATAGACGATGACGCTCATCGCGGTGGCGCCGAGGATCGAGATGCCGACCTGCGCCGCCAGCACGCCGAACACCATGCCGAACGCGATCATGCCGGGCAGAAGCGCGAGGCCTTCGAGAAAGCCCCGGCGAAAACCGGCGGCGGTGAATGTGGCCGACATGGAGACTTTTTCTGGCGAGCACGACTGCGGCGAGGAATGAGTGTCCCTAGCGGATTCCATGGCACCGCACCAGACAAGATAGCGAGCCACGCTTGCAGCCGGCCTGGAACGCTGCGGCAGCCGCCCTGCGCCGCCCACGAGGGCGCGGCGAAACGCCCATGCTGCTTGCTCGCCCGTCGGATCCACGCCATATGCAGCGCTCCAGCAAGGCCAGTACCAGCAAGCATGTCATTTTCCAGCAGCCTGAGACGCGTCCGCTTCTATGCGAAGGGCGTCATTCGCGACCTGATTCCCTCCTCGATCTACGGGCAACGGCTGGACAGGCTTTACGCCGCGCTCGACCCGCTGGCCCAGGAAGAGGCGGTGCACCGCAGGCTCGGCTACTACAACAAGCTGGAGAGCGTCCACGATCTGATCGGAGCTTCAGAGATCCGGGATATCGCGAGGAAGCCGAGCTACTGCTATTACGACTTCAAGGAATTCGCCAATTTCTTCGAAGACAGGATGCGGGTCGCGTACGACTTCGGCGATGTGACCTACGTTCCGGCCGAACCGTCGATCGTCAAGAGCCGGCCGATCGGCGAGACGAACGCCAATTCGGTCATCATGAAGCTCGACAAGCTCCGGCACTTCACCTGGCCGAGGGATCGGACTCCGTTCAAGGACAAGCGCAAGAGCGCCGTCTGGCGCGGCATTCTCGGCCACAATCCGGTCCGGCGCGTGCTGGTCGAGAAGTTCCGGCAGCACCCGGTGCATGACATCGGCCATACCTGCGACGCGGGCGGCGCGATTGCGCCGAAGGCCTTTCTCGACATCCGCGCACAGCTGCAGCACCGCTACATCCTGTCGATCGAAGGCAACGACGTCGCGACCAATCTGAAATGGATCATGGCGTCGCAATCGCTCTGCGTCATGCCGCGGCCGCGCTACGAAACCTGGTTCATGGAAGGGCGGCTCGTTCCGGGCGTCCACTACGCCGAGGTCCGGCCGGACTTTGCCGATCTCGAAGAGACGATCGCCCATTACGACCGCAACGAAGACGAGGCCCGCGCGATCATCGAAAACGCCAACCGCCATGTCGCGCAGTTCGGCGATCGCCGCACCGAGAATCTGCTCTCGATCCTGGTCCTGCAGAAATACTTCGAGCGCACCGGTCAGCGAGCCCCGGCGCCGTTCTCGAACGCCCTGTTCGACTGAACGCGCTCAAGGTGGCGTGAGCGCCGGCCGCCGCACCGGGAGAGGCAGGCTTCACGCAGGGCGCATGCGACCTGCGTGAAGAAACTATTCGGCCGCTTCGACGCGGATCGGATCGTAGTTCAGGACCGGCGCCAGCCAGCGCTCGGCCTCCTGCACCGTCCAGCCCTTGCGGGCGGCATAGTCCGCGACCTGGTCGGCCTCGATCCGGCCGACGCCGAAATAATAGCTTTCGGGATGGCCGATATAGAGGCCGGAGACCGACGAGCCCGGCCACATGGCGAAGCTTTCGGTCAGCTTGATGCCGGCCTGTTCCTCGGCGTCGAGCAGATCGAACAGCGTCCGCTTCTCGGTGTGGTCGGGCTGGGCCGGATAGCCCGGCGCCGGGCGGATGCCGGCATAGGTCTCGCGGATCAGCTCCTCGTTCGAGAGCGTCTCGTCGGCGGCATAGCCCCAGAACTCCTGGCGCACGCGCTGGTGCATGCGCTCGGCAAAGGCTTCCGCCAGGCGATCGGTCAGGGCCTGGCTCAGGATCTTCGAATAGTCGTCATTGGCGCGGTTGAAGCGCTCGGCAACCGCCTCTTCGCCGATGCCGGCCGTCACGGCGAAGCCACCGACATAGTCGCCGACCCCGGTCTCCCTCGGCGCGACGAAATCGGAGAGCGCGACATGGCGGCGCTTGTCGGTCGAGCGGGCGATCTGCTGGCGCAGCGTAAAGAACGTCGCCTTTTCCGTATCGCGCGCCTCGTCCTCGTAGAGCGCGATGTCGTCGCCGACAGCATTGGCCGGCCAGAAGCCGATCACGGCATTGGCCGAGATCCACTTCTCCTCGACCATCTGCTTCAGCATCGCCTGCGCATCGTTGAAGAGCGAGCGGGCGGCGGCGCCGACCTTCTCGTCCTCGAACAGCAGCGGATAGGTGCCCTTGATCTCCCAGGTCGCGAAGAAGGGCGTCCAGTCGATATAGGGAACCAGCTCGGCAATCGGATAGTCGCGGAACACCTTGGTGCCGAGGAAGCTCGGCTTGACCGGCCGATAGCTCGACCAGTCGAGCTTCAGCCCGTCGGCGCGCGCATCGGCCAGCGTGATGCGGCGCTTGTTTTCCTGCGCGCGGGCATGCGCGTCGGCGATCTTCACATAGTCCGCCTGCACGTCAGCGACATAGTTCGCCTTGTCGCGGCCGAGCAGGCTCGACGCGACACCGACCGCGCGGCTGGCGTCGAGCACGTAAACGGCCTGTCCCTTGGCATAGTTCGGGTGGATCTTGACGGCAGTGTGCACCTTCGACGTGGTGGCGCCGCCGATCAAGAGCGGCACATTAAAGTCCTCGCGCTCCATCTCGGCCGCGACATGGCACATCTCGTCGAGCGACGGCGTGATCAGGCCGGAGAGCCCGATGATGTCGACATTCTCGGCCTTGGCGGTGGCCAGGATCTTCGAGGCCGGCACCATGACGCCGAGGTCGATCACCTCGAAATTGTTGCACTGAAGCACGACGCCGACGATGTTCTTGCCGATGTCGTGCACGTCGCCCTTGACGGTCGCGAGCAGGATCTTGCCGGCCGAGGACGAGCCCGTCGTGCCGAGCAGGCGCTTCTCCTCCTCCATGAACGGCATCAGATAGGCGACCGCCTGCTTCATGACGCGGGCGGACTTCACCACCTGCGGCAGGAACATCTTGCCGGCGCCGAACAGGTCGCCGACGACGTTCATGCCGGCCATCAGCGGCCCTTCGATCACGTCGAGGGGGCGCGTGGCCTTGGCGCGCGCCTCTTCGGTGTCGAGTTCGATGAAATCGGTCAGTCCGGAGACAAGCGCATGCTCGAGCCGCTTCTCGACCGGCCATTCGCGCCAGGTGAGGTCGGCTTCCTTCTTGGTGCTGGCACCGCCCTTGAACCGCTCGGCGATCTCGAGCAGGCGCTCGGTACCGTCCTCGACACGGTTGAGGATCACGTCCTCGCAGAGGTCGCGCAGTTCCGGGTCGATGTCGTCATAGACCGGCAGGGCGCCGGCATTGACGATGCCCATGTCCATGCCGGCGGCGATCGCGTGGTAGAGGAACACGGAGTGCATCGCCGCGCGCACCGTCTCGTTGCCGCGGAACGAGAAGGACAGGTTCGAGATGCCGCCGGAGACATGCGCATGCGGCAGGTTCTGGCGGATCCAGCGCGTCGCCTCGATGAAGTCGACGCCGTAATTGTTGTGCTCCTCGATGCCGGTCGCGATCGCGAAGACGTTCGGGTCGAAGATGAGGTCTTCCGGCGGATAGCCGATCTCGTCGACGAGGATCCTGTAGGCACGCGCGCAGATCTCGGTCTTGCGCTCGAAGGTGTCCGCCTGGCCCTTCTCGTCGAAGGCCATGACGACGACGGCGGCGCCATAGCGGCGCAGCTTGCGGGCGTGGTCGCGGAACTGATCCTCGCCCGCCTTCATCGAGATCGAGTTGACGATCGGCTTGCCCTGGACGCACTTCAGGCCCGCCTCGATCACCGACCACTTCGAACTGTCGATCATCACCGGCACGCGGGCGATGTCGGGCTCCGCCGCCATCAGGTTCAGGAACGTAACCATCGCCGCTTCGGAATCGAGCAGGCCCTCGTCCATGTTGACGTCGAGCACCTGCGCGCCGTTGGCGACCTGCTCGCGCGCGACGTCGAGCGCCGCCGAATAGTCGCCGGCGGTGATCAGCTTGCGGAATTTGGCGGAGCCGGTGACGTTGGTCCGCTCACCGATGTTGACGAAAATGGCGGTGGCGTTGGTCATGAGGCGATTTCAAACGGTTCGAGGCCGGAAAGGCGCATTTTCGGAGCGATGGCAGGCAGGGCGCGCGGAGTAACGCCCTCGACCACCTCGGCGATGGCACGGATGTGGTCCGGCGTGGTGCCGCAGCAACCGCCGACGACGTTGACGAGGCCGGACTTGGCGAATTCGCCGACCAGCACGGCCATCGCCTCGGGGCTCTCGTCATACTCGCCGAATTCGTTCGGCAGGCCGGCATTCGGATAGGCGCAGACGAGCGTATCGGCGATGCGGGAGATCTCGTCGATATGGGCGCGCATCTCGCGGGCGCCGAGCGCGCAGTTCAGTCCGATCGAGAACGGCTGCGCATGGCGCAGCGAATACCAGAACGCCGTCGGCGTCTGGCCGGAGAGCGTCCGGCCCGAGAGATCGGTAATCGTGCCGGAGATCATCACCGGCAGCGTCACGCCCTTCTCATCGAACACGTCCTCGACGGCGGCGACCGCCGCCTTGGCGTTCAGCGTGTCGAAGATCGTCTCGATCAGGATGATGTCCGAACCGCCGTCGATCAGGCCGCGCGTGGCATCCGCGTAGGCGTCGCGCAGCTCGTCGAAGGTGACGGCGCGAAAACCCGGATTGTTGACATCCGGCGAGATCGAGGCGGTGCGGTTGGTCGGTCCGATGGCGCCGGCGACGAAACGCGGCCGGCCGGTCGCGGCGGCGACCGTGTCCGCCGCCCGCTTGGCAACGCGCGCGCCTTCGAGGTTGAGCTCGTAGGCAAGCTCTTCCATGCCGTAGTCGGCCTGGGCGATCGTCGTCGAGGAGAAGGTGTTGGTCTCGACGATGTCGGCGCCGGCCTCGAAATACTGGCGGTGGATGGCCTCGATCGCATCCGGCTTCGTAATGACGAGCAGGTCGTTGTTGCCCATGAGGTCGCGATGCCAATCCTTGAAGCGCTCGCCGCGGAAATCCGCTTCGGAGAGTTTCAGGCGCTGGATCATCGTGCCCATGGCGCCGTCGAGCACGAGGATGCGCTGCGCCGCGGCGCGCTTCAGATCGGTGGTGGAGGCTGAGATCGTCATGATGTGCTCTTTCGCCATTCGGTTCCGATGAGCAAGGCCCTCACCCGACCTTCTCCCCGAGGGAGAGCGCTTCCGTCGTCGCGGCCTGCGCCGGCCGCATGCCGAGCAGGTGGCAGATCGCATAGACCAGATCGGCGCGGTTCATCGTGTAGAAATGGAACTCGTTGACGCCCCGGTCGACCAGGTCGAACACCTGTTCGGCGCAGACGGCAGCGGCGACCAGCTGCCGCGTCGTCGCGTCGTCCTCAAGGCCCTCGAAGCGGGCCGCGAACCAGGATGGAATGCTGGCGCCGGCCTTTTCGGCGAACTTCGCCGTCTGCGTGAAATTCTGTACCGGCACGATGCCGGGCACGATCGGGATGTCGATGCCCGCCGCGGCGACGCGGTCGAGGAAGGCCGAATAGAGATCGTTGTCGAAGAAGAACTGGGTGATCGCCCGCGTCGCGCCGGCATCGACCTTGCGCTTCAGATTGTCCAACTCGGTCTGCCAGTCGCGGCTTTCGGGATGGCGCTCGGCATAGGCCGACACGGAGACCTCGATCTCCGGGTGACGGCTGCGGATCGCGCTAACGAGATCGGACGCCTGCGCATAACCCTCCGGATGCGGCCGGTAGACCGCGCCGATGCCTTCGACCGGATCGCCCCGCAAGCCGACGATGTGGCGCACGCCGAGCTCCGCGTAGCCGTCGACCACGGCGTCGATCTCCGCCTTGCTGGCGCCGACGCAGGTCAGGTGCGCCGCCGGCTTCAGCGCCGTTTCGGTCAGGATGCGCGACACGGTGGCGTGGGTGCGCTCGCGGGTCGATCCGCCCGCGCCATAGGTGACCGACACGAAGGACGGCGCGAGCGGCGCCAGCCGCTCGATCGAGGCCCAGAGCGTCTCCTCCATCGCGGGTGTCTTCGGCGGAAAGAACTCGAACGACACCTTCAGTGCCGAAGCCCCTGCCCCGTTGCGGCTCGCCCGATCGATCGTCTCACGCATCACGCGGTCTCCAACCCCTTCGCAGCCCCGGCGACGATGAAGCGCGGATCCCGCGCCAGCCAGAGCGTGACTGTCAATTGTTCCGTGGCGGACGCGGCCGCCAGATCGATCGCCTCGTCCAGCACGAGGCCAGCCTGGTCGATCCAGGCCCGCATCGTCTCGTGCGAGAAGCCGAGCCGGCGATGCGCATGGCGCTCGCGCAGGAACTCGAGGCCATGCGGCGCGAAATCGACCACCAGCAGCCGCCCGTCCGGCCGCAGCACGCGCGCGGCCTCCGCCAGCGCTACCGCCGGATCGTCGAGATAGTGCAGCACCTGATGGATGGCCACGAGATCGAAACTGTCGCGCGGCATCGGTAACTTCATGATGTCGCCGTGCCGGACCTGCGCATGCGCGATGCCGGCCTTGTCGAGATTGGCGCGCGCCACCGCCAGCATGGCCGTCGAGGCGTCGATGCCGACCGCCTTCTGGTAGAGCGGCGCGAACAGCTCCAGCATCCGGCCGGTGCCGGTGCCGATATCGAGGAAGGCGCCGATTGGCCGCGTGCCGACGATCTTGAGCATCGCGGCCTCGACGGCGGCGTCGGGCACGTGCAGCGAACGAATGGTGTCCCACTCGGCGGCGTTTTCCGTGAAATAGCGCGCCGCGACCTGCGCATGCTCGCGCTTGACGCCGGCGAGCCATTCGCGGTCCCGCGCCAGCGTCGCATCGTCGGTGGCGGCGAGCCCCACCAGGTCCTGGACGAGGCGTCGCTCGGCGGCCGATTCGGAGAGCCGGTAGTAGACCCACGCGCCTTCCGGATAGCGCTCGATCAGCCCCGCCTCGGTGAGCAGCTTCAGGTGGCGCGAGATGCGCGGCTGCGACTGGCCGAGGATCGAGGTCAGGTCCTTGACCGACAGCTCGCCGGCCGCGAGCAGCGCCAGAATGCGGTAGCGCGTCGCCTCGCCGGCCGCCTTGAGCGCCGCGATGATCGCATCCGTCGAAAGAGCCGCCTGACCCGCCATCGTGAAACTCCAGCCTCGCGGCGCGCCATCGACGCCTGCGAGTTCGGAGTAGATATAAAGATATCTTTATATCTGTAAAGAGCCTTCAGGCGATGGTCACAGCCGGCGTGGCACGGTCGGCGATCGCGACGCGGGCGCTGCCGCCGGCGAAACGCTGGATCAGCGCCAGCAGGTCCGCGACGGCCGCATCGAGGTCGCCGGCGCCGTTCGCCTGCAGCGTGACGATCGCCCGGCGACTATCCGGCGTCACCAGCGATCGCCCGTCCTGACGCCAGTTCCAGCGTCGGCACAGCACCTTCTCGGCGTCCGCATAGACCACTTCGCCGTCCTTCGGCGGGTCCTCGGCCGGCCCAGCGGCGCCGTCCTCGCCGCCCGCCATGTCGAAGAAGCTGTCGCCGGGCCGCGCATAGCGGAAGGCGAGATCGCCGGAAACGCGGTCGAGATCGTCGGCGCCGAGCGGCAGCACATGCGTCAGCGAAACGGCGTTGTAGGCATCGACAAAGCTGTTGATGACGGGCAGCGGCCGGTCGGCGAGCACGTTCTTCACCAGCCGCTCGACCGAGGAGCGGTAGCTCGTCTTCTTGATGCCGAAAGCGCGATAGGCCCGCCGCCAGGCCGCGACACCTGGAATCTCCGAAAGCTCGGTGCCGTTCCAGAGCCGGCGTGTCTCCGCCTCGCGTGCTTCGATCAGGGCTGCGAGTTCGTCCGGCCGCGCCGCGCGGATCGCAAGATCGTCGACGACCACGGCGGCAACGCGGAAATCGGGAAAGGCGGCAACGAGTTCGGAAATGTCGAGGCGCATCGGATCGTCCTGCAAAGCGGGTCCGCTCTCTCTGCCCGATGCCGGCATCGCTTGGAAGGCATCGGCTTGCGTA
>JAEWAD010000005.1 GCA_023391905.1 Pseudomonadota bacterium
ACGCTGGCCCATGCAGGCCTCGGCGGCGCGCAGCGCGGCGTTGTCGCCCGGCGCCTGGACGCAGGCGGCGCGGTCGGCGGCGAACTGGTCGGCGAGCGCCGGATTGGCGCGGCCGCTCTGGCCGTCCTTGCGCACCCAGGTGAGGGCCTCGGAGACCGGCGCGACATTGGACGGCGCAACCGGAGCGGGGCGCGACGAGACGCAGCCAGCCAACGTGACGGCAGCCAGCACTGCGACCACTGCGGGGATCATTTGATTCATCGGGGAGATTTCTCTGTTCAAGACGTTTCGTTCGGGGGCACGCACCGGACGCGACGGATACACGGACGTGTTAGCGTAACAGAGTTGTGACGGGTTTGCGACCGATTGGCGCGCCCCTTCCGGGTTCCCCCGCTGGCTCAATGACTTGGCGCTGCAGCCGTTCCGTCCTTGTCGTGAGTGCCGAAGCGCTCGACCATGGTGGCGCTCGCCGCGTTGAGGCCGACCACCTCCACCTTCAGGCCCCGCGCCCGCGCCTTCAGCACCACCTTGTCGAGGGCGGCGATCGCCGAGATGTCCCAGAAATGCGCCGCGCCGACGTCGAAGACGACGCGTTCGACCGGCTCCTGCAGGTCGACCGACTCCGACAGCGTTCCGGCGGAGGCGAAGAAGACCTGGCCCTCGACGCGATAGGTCCGGGTCTTGCCGTCCGCCGACAGCACCGATGTCACGCGGCTCAGCCGCGCCACCTTGCCGGCGAAGAACACGCCCGAGAGGAGGACGCCGACCAGCACGCCCTTGGCGAGGTCGTGCGTCGCGACCACCGTGCCGACCGTCGCCAGCATGACGATGGAGCTGGGCACCGGGTTGCTGCGGAGCCGCGCGATCGAGCGCCACTGGAAGGTGTTGATCGAGACCATGACCATCACCGCCGTCAGGGCAGCGACGGGCACCACCGCCAGCAGGTCCTGCAGCGCCACCAGCAGCACCAGCAGGAAGACGCCGGCGGTCAGGGTCGAGAGCCGCCCACGCGCGCCGGAGGAGACGTTGATCACCGACTGGCCGATCATGGCGCAGCCGCCCATGCCGCCGAACAGCGCCGAGGCGATGTTGGCAGCGCCCTGCCCCGCGCATTCGCGGTTCTTGTTGCTCGGCGTATCCGTCATGTCGTCGAGGATCTGCGCGGTCAGGAGCGACTCGAGCAGGCCGACGGCGGCGAGCGTCAGCGCGACCGGCGCGATGATGCGCAGCGTGTCGAGGTTGAGCGGCACGTCCGGCAGCGCGAAGCTCGGCAGCGCCGAGGGCAGCTCGCCGAGATGGGCGACGGTGCGGACGTCGAGGCCGAGCGAGACGGCGACGATCGTGACGACGATGATCGCCACCAGCGGCGACGGCACGGCCCGCGTGAAGCGCGGCAGGCCGTAGATGATGGCGAGGCCGAGCGCGATCAGCCCGTAGGTGGCCGGCGGGACGTTCACCAGTTCCGGCAGCTGCGCCATGAAGATCAGGATGGCCAGCGCGTTGACGAAGCCGGTCATCACCGACTGCGAGACGAAGCGCATCAGCCGCCCGAGCTTCAGCAGCGCCGCGACGATCTGGAACACGCCCATCAGGATGGTCGCGGCGAAGAGATACTGGATGCCGTGGTCGCGGACGAGGCCGCTCATCAGCACGGCGGTCGCGGCGGTGGCGGCCGAGATCATCGCCGGGCGGCCGCCCGTGAAGGCGATGACGATGGCAATCACGACCGAGGCGTAGAGGCCGATCTTCGGATCGACGCCGGCGATGACCGAGAAGCCGATCGCCTCGGGGATGAGCGCGAGGGCGACGACGAGGCCGGCGAGGAAATCGCGGCGCATGTTGGAGAACCAGTCGCGCTGGACGGTGGCAAGCCTGTTCATGGGATTATCTGACTGCGCGGCAGACGGGGCATGTCGACACGGCCTCGAGGGCAGTGCGGAGATCCATCATTTCGTCTGCGTGGTCCGGCGGATCGGCGGCCGGAAGAGCCACCCGGATTCGCACCGGGTCCTGTCGAATAAGCTTCCATAGCCTTACCAAGCGGCAGGATGCAACAGCCGAACCGAGCGCGCGTTGTCATGCCGGCGCTCTACCCTGGCGATACCACCGCCGCGCCATCTCGTGTATGAAGAGTTTCCCTAGCGGAAGGAGGCCGGAATGACCGAGGATGCAAGCCGTTTCGTCTGGTACGAGCTGATGACCACCAGCACCGACGCTGCCCGCCAGTTCTACGGCTCGGTCGTCGGCTGGGGGACGCGCGACGCCTCGCAGCCGGAGATGGCCTATACGCTGTTCACCGTCGGCGACGTTCCGGTCGCCGGGCTGATGGACCTGCCCGAGCAGGCCCGGCAGATGGGCGCGCCGCCGAACTGGATCGGCTATGTGTCCGTGCCGGACGTCGACGCCGCAGCCGCCAAGGTCGCGAGCCTCGGCGGCACCACGCATGTTCCGCCCACCGACATTCCCGATGTCGGCCGCTTCGCCGTCGTCTCCGATCCGCAGAAGGCGGCGTTCACGCTGTTCAGGCCGCTGCCGATGCAGGGCGTGCAGCCCGAGCCGGCGCCGATGGGCACGCCCGGCCATATCGGCTGGCACGAGCTCTATGCCGACGACTGGGAGAAGGCCCTCGCCTTCTATGGCGCGATGTTCGGCTGGCAGAAGGCCGACGCGATCGACATGGGCGAGATGGGCACCTACCAGCTCTTCTCCGCCGCCGGCGGCGGCGATCCGATCGGCGGCATGTTCAATCGTCCGGCCGAGGTGCCCGTCACCTTCTGGCTCTATTACTTCAACGTCGACGACATCGACGCCGCGGTGCGGCGGGTCGAGGCCGGCGGCGGCAAGGTGCTGAACGGGCCCATGGAGGTGCCGGGCGGCGCCTGGATCATCCAGGGCCAGGACCCGCAAGGCGCGATGTTCGCGCTGGTCGGGCCCAGGGCCTGAGCGACGGCTCGGCCCGCCTCAGCCGGTCGCGTTCTCGCCGCGGCCGGCATTGGCGATCTCGAGGAGATTGCCGTCGGGATCCCGGAGATAGACCGAGAGCAACGGCCCCTCGGCGCCGATGCGCGGCACTGGCCCCAGTTCGACGGCGACGTTGCGCGCCGCCAGATGGCGAACCACGTCCTCGACCGGCGTCGTCGTCAGGAAACACAGATCCGAGGAGCCCGCGACGGCGAACCGCGCCTTCGGCTCGAACTCGTGACCGACCTCGTGCAGGTTGATCTTCTGGCGGCCGAAGCGCAGCGCCACCCTGCCCTCAGCAAAGGTTTCCACCGACATGCCGAGCGCCCGCACGTAGAAATCGCAGGTACGCCCCAAGCTCGAGACAGTCAGAACAAGATGATCCAGTCCATCGATGGCGATCATTCTGCCTCTCCCCGCAACTATCGCACTATACACTAGTCATCATTCCCCGGAATGGCCGCGATGTGCTGAAGATGAGATAAAAGGTCCGTCGGAAGCGGAAAAACGATGGTGGAGCTGCGCTCGCCGGCAATATCGTGCAACGCGGCGAAATATCGAAGCTGCATCGCCTGCGGTTCCAGCGCCAGGATCCGCCCCGCCTCGACCAGTTTTTCCGCCGCCTGGTGCTCACCCTCCGCGTTGATGACCTTGGCGCGACGCAGGCGCTCGGCCTCCGCCTGCTTGGCAATGGCGCGCACCATGTTGTCGTTCAGGTCGATATCCTTGATCTCGACGTTCGCGACCTTGATGCCCCAGGTGTCGGTCTGCCGATCGAGGATCGACTGGATGTCGGCGTTGAGCCGGTCGCGCTCGACCAGCATCTCGTCGAGCTCGTGCTTGCCCAGCACGGAACGCAGTGTCGTCTGCGCCAGCTGGCTGGTGGCGGCCATGAAGTCCTCGACGCGAATGATGGCACGCTCCGCGTCGACGACGCGGAAATAGAGCACCGCGTTGACACGGACCGGCACGTTGTCGCGGGAGATCACGTCCTGCGGCGGCACGTTGTGGACGATGACGCGGAGATCGACGCGCACCATCTGCTGGGCGAAGGGGATCAACAGGATCAGGCCCGGCCCCTTCACGCCGGTAAAGCGACCGAGCGTGAAAACGACGCCGCGCTCGTATTCCCGCAGCACGCGGATCGCGGCCAGCAGGATGATGACCAGCAGCACCAGGACGAAGAGATAGGGGACGAAGATCAGGGGCATGGGCTTTCTCCCTCACGTTCGGCCTGCCGCCCGGCTTATCCTCCGAACCGACAGATCCAGGCCGTCGACCGACACCACCTCGACCAGCTCGCCGGGATCGAGCGCGTCCGTGCCGCTGGCGCGCCAGCGCTCGCCCTCGGCGAAGACGTGCCCTTCCGTTCCGCGCCAGTCGATCACTTCCGCCACCGTGCCCGGCATCGCCTCGCCGCCGACCAGCGCCGGGCGGGCCCGGATGCGCCAGAGCATGCGGGCGACGAGGAACGACAGGCCGAAGACGAGGATGGCGACGACCGCGAGGATCGGCCGCGACAAGGCGAAGCCGGGCGCCTCCGCCCGGAGCAACATCGCCGTCCCGAGCAGGAAGGCGACCAACCCGCCGAGCCCCAGCAAGACGGTCGGGTTGAAGATCTCGATGGCGAGGAAGAGCAGGCCGAGCAGCATCAGCGCGAGGCCTGCATAGTCGATCGGCAGGAGATTGAGCCCGTACAGGCCGAGCAGAAGGCAGGTCGCTCCGACCACGCCGGGCGCCAGCATGCCGGGGCTCATCAGCTCGAAGACCAGGCCATAGACGCCGGCCAGCATCAGCAGCACCGCGATGTTCGGATCGGTGATGACGGAAAGCAGCCGGATCAGCCAGCCGGGATCATAGGCCTCCACGGCGATGTCCCGGGTCGCCAGGGTGCGATACGCGCCGCCGGCGACGTCGACGGTCCGGCCGTCGATCCGGGCGAGCAGCTCCGCCTGGTCCCGCGCCACGACGTCGATGGCGCCGGTCGAGAGCGCGGCATTGGCGGAGAGGCTGGCCGCCTCGCGCACGGCCTTCTCGCCCCAGTCCGCGTTGCGGCCGCGCAATTCCGCCAGGCTGCGGATGAGAGCGACCGCGTCGTTCGTCGCCTTGGCCGCGCGCGCGTCGGCCTCCGTCTTCGCCGGGGGCTTCTGATCGCCGCCCTCGCGTCCGCCAGGCAGGCCGGGAATTGGCGCGTCGAGCTCGATCGGTGTCGCGGCGCCGATATTGGTACCCGGCGCCATGGCGGCAATATGGGTGGCGTAGAGAATGTAGGTGCCGGCGCTGGCGGCATGTGCGCCGGATGGGGCGACATAGCCGACGACGGGAACCGACGACGCCATCAGGTCGGCGAGGATCTCCCGCATGCTGGTCGCGAGCCCGCCGGGCGTGTCGAGACGAAGGATGACGAGCTCATCCCCCCGCGCCTCCGCCGCCGCCAGCCCTTCCTTGACCGCGCGCGCTGTCGCCGGACCGATGGCGCCGTCGACGTCGATCCGCAGCGCAGTGCGAGCCCCGGCGCGCGCATCCGGCGACCCGACTGCCGGAAGCGGGATCACGAAGGCGGCGATGAGCGCCGCC
This sequence comes from Pseudomonadota bacterium, assembly GCA_023391905.1. Taxonomy (GTDB): domain Bacteria; phylum Pseudomonadota; class Alphaproteobacteria; order Rhizobiales; family Kaistiaceae; genus Kaistia. The sequence goes on from JAEWAD010000005.1 coordinate 5,539, forward strand.
CGCAGGGCACGCGCAGGTTTCACGCTCAGAGCTCCTCCACACCATATGGGTGCCGGTAGCCGCTCCTTCCACCGCCGCCGCGCGTCGCGTTCGCCGCTTCCGGCGGCCGCCGAAAATCGTGATCGCCTCCCCGTCGTTTCCGCGCTAATCTGTCGCACATCGGGGACACGGCACGGCCGGCCCATCGGCGCGTCCGGGCCAGACTGAAGTTCGCTCAACTGGGGGGCACATCAGGAGAGCACGCTCATGGCCGCGCAAATGAGTGAGTATTCCACCCACTCCCACCTGATCACCGGCTCGGTTTCGCCAGACGCCATGCCGGTGGTGCGTAAGATCACAGTTGCCGACATCAAGGACGCGCTGCGCGAGGGCTGGGACGATTTCTCCGCCTTCCCGACCCACGCGATCTTCCTCGTCGTGATCTATCCCGTCGTCGGCCTGATGATCGGCCGGGCGGTGCTCGGTTCAGACATCCTGCCGCTGCTCTTCCCGCTGATGGCGGGCTTCGCCCTGCTCGGCCCGTTCGCGGCGCTCGGCCTCTACGAATTGTCGCGCCGGCGCGAACAGGGGCTCGACGTGTCGCTACCCAAGATCCTCGAGGCGCGGCATTAGCCGTCGATGGGGGCGATCCAGATGCTCGGCATCGGGCTGATGGTGATCTTCTTCGTCTGGATCGCCATCGCCCAGGCGATCTATGTCGCCAATTTCGGCTATGCGCCGGCGGCCTCGATCCCCGACTTCCTCGGCAAGGTGCTGACGACGCCGGCGGGCTGGGCGCTGATCCTCGTCGGCAACGGCGTCGGCTTCCTGTTCGCGCTGATGGTGTTGACGATCAGCGTCGTGTCGTTCCCGCTGCTGCTCGACCGCGATGTCGGCCTCGCCCCCGCGATCCTGACCTCGATCCGCGCCGTGCTCGCCAACCCCGGCCCAATGGCGCTCTGGGGCCTGATCGTCGCCGTCTGCCTGGTGCTCGGCACGATCCCGCTGTTCTTCGGCCTCGCCATCGCGCTGCCGGTGCTCGGCCACGCGACCTGGCATCTCTACCGGCGGATCGTTGCGCCCGCACCGTGAGCTTAAGTGAGGCCGGTCTCGATTTTCGCCGCCAGAGCCAGGGCAGGCGGCGCCATCTGCGCGTACATGATGTTGCGG
>JAEWAD010000072.1 GCA_023391905.1 Pseudomonadota bacterium
CATAGGCGAGCAGGATCTCGGTCTCGCTGACGCCGCCGGGATAGACGATGATCTGGCCGGGCGCGGGATGGCTGGTGTTGTTCTCGAAGCCGATGCCGAGGTCGAGATCGCCGAGCGGGATCCAGCAGCCCTCGCCGCTCCAGCGCACATGGATGATCTTCTCGCGATACGGCAGCAGCTTCTTGAACATGGCGCAGGTCTTGGGCGCCAGCTCCTCCTCGAACCTGCCGTAGAAGGTGTACGGGCCGGCGGTGATCTTGATCTTCGACATTCGAGCTCGTTGTCCTTGGTTCGCGTGCATCGCCGGGCGCGGCGGATCCTCGCATCGGCCCGGCTCCGGCGCCGATCATGGCAGCTTCCGCGACCAGCGTCATGCCTGCCGCGCGCTCTTCCCCATCCGGCACCGCCGCCTCGCCCCAGGGTGGCAATTTGGTAACCTCGCCCACCGAAATCCGCATCGGCGATGGCGAAGACGACGCGAACAAGATAGCCTTGCCGATGCGCGAAACCCGTGCGCGAACGACCGGATCGATCGAATGACATGTGAGCCGAGTACCGACGGTCAGCTTTTCGACATCGCGCCGGTGTCGCTCTGGGAAGAGGACTACAGCGGCCTGAAGGCGCTCTTCGACAGCTGGCGCGCCGCCGGGGTCGTCGATCTCGAGGCGCATCTGCGCGCCGACCTTTCGCGGGTCACGCTCTGCTCCAGCCATATCCGCGTACTGCGGGTCAACCGCAAGACGCTGTCGCTGCTCGAGGCGGACGATCTCGCCCAACTGACCGCCAATCTCGACAAGGTGTTCCGCGACGACATGCTGGACACCCATATCGCCGAGCTGGTGCAGCTCTGGAACGGCCAGACGACCTTCACCAGCCTGACGACCAACTACACGCTGACCGGCCGGCGGCTGGACGTGCTGCTGAAGGGCACGATCGTGCCCGGCCACGAAGAGAGCTGGGACCGCGTGCTGGTGGCGCTCGAGGACGTCACCGAGCGGGAGACCGCGCGGCGGGACCTCCTGCGCAGCGAGGAATATGCGCGCGGCCTGTTCCACCATTCGCCGATCTCGCTCTGGGTCGAAGACTTTTCCCGCGTGAAGAACCTGATCGACGAGATCCGGACGAAGGGAATCATCGACTTCCGCGTCTTCACCGACGTGCACCCGGAATTCGTGACGCGCTGCATGAGCGAGATCCGCGTCATCGACGTCAACCGGCACACGCTCGAGCTGTTCGCGGCGCCCGACAAGACGACGCTCCTGAAGCGGCTCGGCGACATCTTCCGCGATTCGATGAACCGGCATTTCCGCGAGCAGCTGATCGACCTCTGGGACAACAAGCTGTTCCAGCAGCGCGAGGTGGTGAACTACGCGCTCGACGGCAGGGAGCTGCACCTGCATCTGCAATTCTCGGTGCTGCCCGGCCATGAGCGGGACTGGTCGCTGGTCCAGGTGGCGCTGACCGACATCACGGCACGCAAGGCGGCCGAGGCCTATCTCGAATTCCTCGGCCAGCACGACGTGCTGACCAAGCTCTACAACCGCGCCTTCTATGTCGACGAGCTGAACCGCCTGCAGCGGAACGGGCCGATGCCGGTCACGGTCATCATCCTCGACCTGAACGGCCTCAAGGCCGCCAACGACCAGTGGGGCCACGCCGCCGGCGACGAGCTGCTGCGCCGCGTCGGCGAAGTGCTCGGCAAGCTGGTGACGCAGCCCCATCACGCCGCCCGCATCGGCGGCGACGAGTTCGCCGTGCTCCTGCCCGGCGCCGACGAGCCGGCGGCCGAGAAGACGGTCGAGGACATCCGCCGCCTCGTCGAGCTCAACAACCAGTTCTATTCGGGCATGGTGCTGAGCCTCTCGATCGGCGCCGCCACCAGCCAGCCCGGCGAACCGCTCGAGGACGTCGTCAAGCGCGCCGACGCCCGCATGTACGAGGAAAAGCACCGTTTCTACGGCATGACGCCGCTGGAGCGCCGCCGCGCCGCGGCCCATCTCGGCGCCGGCGAATAACCGGCAGGCAGCGACAGCGCCGGCCCCGCGACATTGCCGCCGGTCATGGTGTCACATACCCTGTTGCACATTGGACGATGCGGATGCCGATGTGCTGATGTAATCAGGGCGCCGGCACAACCGGCGATCGTTCGACCGCGTAATCGAGGAATTGAGATGACCCAGACTGGCCCGGACAGCAAGGACGGCAACATCGGCTATCAGGAGCGTGAGGCGGTCGCCGTGTTTGACAGCGAGGCTGCCCTCAACGCGGCGGTCGACGCGCTGATGCAGTATGGCCTGCGCCAGGAAGACATGAGCGTCCTCGCGGCCACCGAATCGCTCGCTTCGACCAAGTCGCTCGAGGACAAGGACGACGTCGCGCGGGCGAGCTACGTGACCTCGGATTCCCGCGTCGAGGGCGCAGCCGCCATGACCGGCGGTCCGGCCCTCGTCACCGGCCTCGGCGCCGCGCTCGTGGCCCGCCCCGGCGGCGGCGCGGGGGGGCCGG
>JAEWAD010000075.1 GCA_023391905.1 Pseudomonadota bacterium
ATCGACGACATGCTGTCGCGCCGCGACGTTCCGGTGGAGGGCGAGCACCGGGCGGTGCTCGAGGCGTATCGCATGTTCGCCCACGACCGCGGTTGGGTGCGAAAACTGGAGGAGGCGATCCGCAACGGGCTGACCGCGGAAGCGTCCGTGGAGAAGGTGCAGAGCGATACGCGCGCCCGGATGATCCATCTGACCGATCCCTATCTGCGCGAGCGGCTGCACGATTTCGACGATCTCGCGAACCGCCTGCTGCGGGAGCTGATGGGCAAGTCGCACGGCCCGGACGGCAAGAGTCTGCCCAAGGACGGCATCATCGTCGCGCGCAACATGGGCGCCGCCGAGCTGCTCGACTATGACCGCAACCGCCTGCGCGGCCTGGTGCTGGAGGAGGGCGGAGCCACGAGCCACGTGACGATCGTGGCGCGTGCACTCGGCATTGCCACGATCGGTCGGGCGGCGAACATCGTCTCGCTGGTCGAGAACGGCGATCCCATCATCCTCGATGCCGACACCGGCGAGGCGCATGTGCGGCCGCCGGCCGACGTCGAGGCCGCCTATGCCGAGAAGGTCCGTTTCCGCGCCAAGCGCCAGGCCCAGTACCGGCTGCTGCGCAATAAGCCGGCCGTCACGCGCGATGGACACCGTGTCGCGCTCAACATGAATGCCGGCCTGCTGGTCGACCTGCCGCATCTGGCCGAGGCGGGCGCCGAGGGCATCGGCCTGTTCCGCACCGAGCTGCAGTTCATGGTCGCCTCGACCATGCCACGGCTCGACGAGCAGACCGCGCTCTATGCCGCCGTCCTGAAGACGAGCGGCAACCGGCCCGTCGTGTTTCGCACGCTCGACATCGGCGGCGACAAGGTGCTGCCCTACATGCGCATGCAGCCGGAGGAAAACCCGGCGCTCGGCTGGCGTGCCATCCGGCTCGGTCTCGATCGGCCTGGCCTGCTCAGGATCCAGTTGCGCGCGCTGCTGCACGCGGCCGGCGGGCGCGAATTGCGCGTCATGCTGCCTATGGTCACCGAAGTGGTCGAGATCCACCGCGCGCGGGCTCTGCTCGAGCGCGAGCTGGCGCAGTTGCGCCGGCACGGTCACGAGGAACCGACGCGCATCCTGCTCGGTTCGATGATCGAGGTGCCGTCGCTGCTGTTCCAGCTCGATTCGCTGATGCAGGCGGTCGACTTCGTCTCGGTCGGCTCCAACGACCTGTTGCAGTACATGACGGCGAGCGACCGCGGAAACACTCGGGTCGCCTCGCGGTTCGACCCGCTGTCGCGGCACTTCCTGCGCACCTTGCGCATGATCGTCGAGGGCGCCGACCGCCATCAGACCCCGGTGACGCTGTGCGGTGAGATCGCCAGCCGTCCGCTGGCGGCGATGGCTCTGGCCGGCATCGGCTTCCGCTCTCTCTCCATGTCGGCGGCGGCCATCGGTCCGGTCAAGGCGGCGTTGCTGGCGCTCGACATCAGCAGGCTGAAGGCCGTGCTCGATCCCCTGCTTGCCCTGGACGATGGCGAGGACGGCGTCCGCGCGGCGTTGACCGCCTTCGCCGAATCTGAAGGCGTACCGATCTGACTACGATGCTTCCGACTGGACTTCCCTGGGACAAGATCAACCACCTCGTCGCCCGCGCCGAGGTGATCGATCAGAAGCTGGCCGCGACCAGCGATGGCGGCACGTTGGTGCAGCTGTCGAAGGAGCGTTCGGAACTGCAGGATATCGTCGACGCCGTGCGCGCGCTGAAGGCAGCTGTCGCCGAACGCGAGGCGTTGGACGAACTCGCCAGCGATCCGGAGATGGCGGCCCTCGCCGAGGAGGAGCGTTCGGCGCTCGACGAGCGCGTCGACACGCTGGTCCAGGACATCCGCATTCTGCTGCTGCCGCGCGATGCTGCCGACGAGAAGAGCGCCATCCTCGAAATCCGCGCCGGTACGGGCGGCGACGAGGCGGCGCTATTCGCCGGCGACCTGTTCCGCATGTATCAGCGCTACGCGCAGCTGCACGGCTGGCGCCTGAACGTCCTGTCCGAAAGCGAGGGCGAGGCCGGCGGCTACAAGGAAATCATCGCCGACGTGACGGGCAGGGGCGTGTTCGCGCGGCTCAAGTTCGAGTCGGGCGCGCATCGCGTGCAGCGCGTGCCGGAAACCGAGTCGAGCGGCCGCATCCATACCTCGGCCGCCACCGTGGCGGTTCTTCCGGAGGCGGCGGACGTCGACATCGATATCCGCCCCGAGGACGTCAAGATCGATACGACGCGGGCCTCCTCGGCCGGCGGACAGCACGCCAACACCACCGACACGGCGGTGCGCATCACCCATATCCCGACCGGCACCGTCATCGTCGTCGCCGGCCGGTCGCAGCACCAGAACCGCGCCCAGGCGACGCAGATCCTGCGCGCGCGTCTGTTTGACATGGAGCGCGAGCGCCTTTCGTCCGAACGCGCCGCCGACCGCAAGGGCCAGGTCGGCTCCGGCGATCGCTCCGAGCGCATCCGCACCTACAATTTCCCGCAGGGACGCGTGACGGACCACCGCATCAACCTGACGCTCTACAAGCTCGAGGCAGTGATGGCGGGCGATGCGCTCGACGAGATCATCGGCCCCCTGATCACAGAGCATCAGGCCGGGCTGCTCGCCGCGCTCGATTCATGAGCACGCTGGTCGCGGCGCGGCAGGCCGCGGCGCGCCGCCTTGCGGCCGGGCTCGGTGCCGACGCGACGCCGGCGCTCGATGCGCGCCTGCTCGTCGCGGCTGTGATCGGCGTAGCAGCCGATCGGCTGGTGCTGGTCGATGACCGCCCTCTGACAAACGATGAGATCGAGGCGATCGACCGCGCGGTCGCGCGCCGCCTCGCCGGCGAACCGGTCGCCCGCATCATCGGGACGAAGGAGTTCTGGGGGCTCGAATTCCACCTCGCCGATGAGACGCTGGTGCCGCGTCCCGACACCGAGATCCTGGTCGAGACAGCGCTTGCCTGGATCGACCGGCAGGGGCGCCGGGACGAGCCACTCCGCATCATCGATATCGGCACGGGCAGCGGCGCCATCCTGATCGCGCTGCTGAGCGCGCTGCCGAATGCGATCGGCCTCGGCATCGACCTTTCCGAGGAGGCGGCGCGGGCGGCGCGCGACAATGCGGCGCGGCTCGGATTCGCGACGCGCAGCCAGTTCGCGGTGGGGCGCTGGGCCGAATGTTGCGGCCCTGTTGATGTAATCGTGTCGAACCCACCCTATATTGCAAGCGATGTCATCCGGACGCTGGATCGAGAGGTCAGGGACCACGATCCAATGCTGGCGCTGGACGGGGGCGTGGACGGGCTGGATGCCTATCGCGCCATTCTCGGCGATCTCGGGCGTGTGATGGCTCCGGCCGGCGCGGCATTTCTGGAAATCGGTTTCGATCAGGCGGAGGCCCTCAGGGCCCTGGCAGACGAGACGCGGTTCGATGCGTCGGTCCATCGCGACCTGTCCGGTCACGACCGCGTCGTGGCGTTGTCACGGTTCGATTGAGGTTCGTGGAGGACAGATCGGCGGGTCATAAGGCAGCGCCCGGAATAATCCGCTTGGAAATCAGGCACGAAACAGCTAGTTTCCGAGCCGCCGCAGATGGATTTGATGCGACTCCCGACCGTCGACGCTTAGGCCGCGATCTGGAGCAGCGCGGTTAGGGGCCACCATATTGGCCAAGAGGGTCGGATCGGGGGAGATCGGCCAGGCTCTGGTAGCTCGAACGTCATCTTCGCTCGGTACGACACGAATTCCCGGACGCCCCGCCTTGGCGGTGGCCAGGTTGCCCCTCGATCCGCATGCGGATCCCGGCTGCCTCGATCTGCGGAATGGTGCTGATCGCCTTCGCCGGTTCCGGCCTCTCGTGCCCAGGCTCGAGACGACCCGATCGACGGAATTGTCCCGACCGGCGTTGCGGTCGATGAGATTGTTTGACCTTGTTGGTCACGGAAGAGAAAATTCATGAGACAAGGACAGCAGAACAACAACAATAACAAGCGGATGCGCGGGCGGAACAACAATAACAACAGCAACCGCAAGGGCCCCAACCCGCTGACCCGCTCCTATGAGAGCAACGGCCCGGACGTGAAGATCCGCGGCACGGCGCTGCACATCGCCGAGAAATACGTGACGCTGGCGCGCGACGCGCAGTCGTCGGGCGATCGCGTGATGGCGGAAAACTATCTGCAGCACGCCGAGCACTATTTCCGCGTGATCGCCGCCGCGCAGGCGCAGAATCCGCAGAACAACCAGCAGCAGCAGCCCTTCTACCGCGCCGACCAGGAAGAGGACGGCATGGACGAAGAGGACGATCGCTTCAGCGAGCGCTTCGGCCAGCCGCATCAGCATGAGCGCGCGCCGCAGGGCGAGCGCCAGCCGGGCCGTGAGAACGACGGCAATACCGTCGGGCCGAACGATCCGCAGCCCTATATCAACGGCGCCAATGGCAATGGAAATGGCCAGGGCGAGGGCGGCGACCGCCAGCCTTCCGATCGGCAGGAGCGCTTCGAGCGCCAGGGCCGGCAGGATCGCCAGGACCGCAATGATCGCCAGGACCGCGGCGAGCGCCAGGATCGTGGTGACCGCCAGGATCGTGGCGAGCGTCAGCCGCGTGGCGAGCGGGGCGATCGCCGGGACCGCCAGGATCGCGGCGACCGCGGCAATCGTGGCGAGCGCGCTGACCATTCGCAGCTGCCGCGCTTCGTGACCGGTGGCCCGGCCCGTCCGGCCTCCGAGCCGTCGCAGCCTGCCGTCGAGGCGGACAAGGATGCGTTCGCCGAAGCGCCGGTCGCGTTCGAGGCGCGGGCGCCCGTCGCCGCCGCTCCGGTCGAGCCCGCGCCGATCGCCGAGGCCGCGCCCGTCGTCGAGACGGCTCCGGTCGCCGAGCCGGCACCGGCGGCCCCTGCACCGACCCGCCGTCGTGCGCCGAAGGCCGAGCCCGTCGCGGCGAAGGCCGAGCAGCCGGCGCTCGATCTCGAGCAGCAGACCAGCGAGGCTGCCGAGGGCGGAGAAGAGGAATTCCGTCCGCGCAAGCGCCGCACCACGCGCAGCCGCGCCCGCGCCGGCGATGACGCCGAGCCGGCGCTCGCGACGGAGCCTGCCGGCGAGGAGTAGGCCGCGGCCCACTTGATCCATGCCAATGCCCGGGCGGCCTCGCCCGGGCATTTTTGTTTGGGGCCGGCGCACGGCCAGGCGTCTGGCGCGGGGCGCTGGCGGGGTTGACGCGGCTTGCGTCGTTCTCGCCATAATTGTCGGATCGCCCCTTCTGTTGCGCGGCGGCCACACCATATTACCGGTGGCGGCAGGCCATGCATGGATGTCGCCGGACGCAAGTCCATATCTTTGGAGCGGCCCATTCGCGCTTTCGAGGCGGTGGGACCGGGTCAGGAGGCACAAATGAATTTTGAGAATTATTCCGAGCGCGCGCAGGGCTTCATCCAATCCGCGCAGACGCTCGCCATGACGCGCGGCAATCAGCAGTTCACGCCCGAGCATCTGCTCAAGGTCCTTCTCGATGACGAGGAAGGCCTTGCCGGCGGCTTGATCGACAGTGCCGGCGGCCATTCGCGCCAGGCGCTGGCGGCCACCGAACGGGCGCTCGAGGCGATGCCGAAGGTCTCCGGCGGTGGCGCCGGCCAGCTCTATCTCGCGCCGCCGCTTGCCAAGGTGTTCCAGCAGGCGTCTGACCTCGCCAAGAAGGCCGGCGACAGCTTCGTCACGGTCGAGCGGCTGCTGCTCGCGCTGGCGCTGGAGAAGGATGCCAAGACCGCGGAGATCCTGAAGGAAGCCGGCGTCACGCCGGTCGGGCTCAACCGCGCCATCGAGCAGCTGCGCCAGGGCCGCACGGCCGACACGGCCGGCGCCGAGGGCCAGTATGACGCGCTGAAGAAATATGCCCGCGACCTTACCCAGGTGGCGCGCGACGGCAAGCTCGATCCGGTCATCGGCCGCGACGACGAGATCCGCCGCACCATCCAGGTCCTGTCGCGCCGCACCAAGAACAATCCGGTCCTGATCGGTGAACCCGGCGTCGGCAAGACGGCGATCGCCGAGGGGTTGGCGCTCCGGATCGTCAATGGCGACGTTCCGGAGAGCCTGAAGGACAAGCGCCTGCTCGCCCTCGACATGGGCTCGCTGATCGCCGGCGCGAAATATCGCGGCGAGTTCGAGGAGCGGCTGAAGGCCGTGCTGTCCGAGGTGACGGCGGCCAATGGCGGCATCATCCTCTTCATCGACGAGATGCACACGCTGGTCGGAGCGGGCAAGGCGGATGGGGCCATGGACGCGTCCAACCTGCTGAAGCCGGCGCTGGCGCGCGGCGAGCTGCACTGCGTCGGCGCGACCACGCTCGACGAATACCGCAAGCATGTCGAGAAGGACGCGGCGCTCGCCCGGCGGTTCCAGCCGATCTTCGTCGGCGAGCCGACGGTCGAGGACACGATCTCGATCCTGCGCGGCATCAAGGAGAAGTACGAGCTGCATCACGGCGTCAGGATCACCGATTCCGCGCTCGTGTCGGCGGCGACGCTTTCGAACCGCTACATCACCGATCGCTTCCTCCCCGACAAGGCCATCGACCTCGTCGACGAGGCCTCGGCGCGGCTGCGCATGCAGGTCGATTCCAAGCCCGAGGCTCTGGACGAGCTCGATCGGCGCATCATCCAGCTCAAGATCGAGCGCGAGGCGCTGAAGAAGGAGACCGACCAGGCATCGAAGGATCGGCTCGAGCGGCTCGAGAAGGAGCTGACCGACCTCGAGGAGGAGTCGAGCGCCTTCACGCAGAAGTGGCAGGCGGAGAAGCAGAAGCTCAATGCTGCCCAGAAGCTGAAGGAACAGCTCGACCAGGCCCGCAGCGACCTCGACAAGGCGCAGCGCACCGGCGATCTGGCCAAGGCGGGCGAGCTCGCCTATGGCACGATCCCGACGCTCGAGCGCCAGCTCGCCGAGGCCGAGAAGGCGCAGGCCAGCACGATGATGGAAGAGGCGGTTACGCCCGACCACATCGCGCAGGTCGTGTCGCGCTGGACCGGCGTTCCTGTCGACAAGATGCTCGAGGGCGAGCGCGAGAAGCTGCTGCGCATGGAGGACGAGCTCGGTCGCCGCGTCGTGGGGCAGGGCGAGGCGGTGCATGCCGTGTCGACCGCCGTCCGGCGCGCCCGCGCTGGCCTTCAGGACCCGAACCGACCCCTCGGCTCATTCCTGTTCCTCGGCCCGACCGGCGTCGGCAAGACCGAGCTGACGAAGGCGCTCGCCGAATTTCTGTTTGACGACGAGCATGCGATGGCCCGCATCGACA
>JAEWAD010000098.1 GCA_023391905.1 Pseudomonadota bacterium
GAGCAGCAGCTTGCGGAGCATCGCGTCGCAGCGGTCGAGTTGCTCGATCGCGACGTATTCGTCCGGCTTGTGCGCCATGTCGATCGAGCCGGGGCCGCAGACGACCGTCGGCACGCCGAGGTCGCGCTGGAACAGCCCGGCCTCGGTGCCATAGGCGACCTTGCCGTGGCCGTTATGGCCGACGACGCCCTTCAGGCGCGTCACCAGCGGATGCGACGGGTCGATGGCCAGCGCCGGGTAGTCGTAGAACTGCTCGAAGGTGATGTTCGCCTGTGGGGCGCGGCTGCGCATCTCCGGCAGCAGCTTGGTCTCGGCGAAATCGCGGATCCGATCGATGACCGTGTCGGGATCGACCTCGATCAAATTGCGGTATTCGAAGGTGAAAGAGCACGCGTTCGGCACGATGTTGACGGCGGTGCCGCCCGAGATCAGGCCGGTCGAGATCGTCGTGTGGACGACGTCATATTCGTCGTCGCGCGGACCGATGGCGAGCTCGCCGGCGAGATCGCGGATATAGACGATCAGCTCGGCCGCGTACTCGATGGCGTTGACGGCGCGCGGCGCCAGGCTCGAATGCGCTTCCTGCCCGGTCACGTGGCAGCGATAGCCGCGGCCGCCCTTGTGGCCGACGACGACCTGCATGCTGGTCGGCTCGCCGACCAGGCAGGCCGCCGGCTTCTCGCCGCGCGCGGAAAGGGCGGCGATCATCCCGCGCACGCCGGTGCAGCCGACTTCCTCGTCATAGGAAAGCGCGATGTGGACGGGGCGCTCCAGCTTCGCCACGACCAGCTCCGGCACGATCGCCAGCGCGGCGGCGTCGAAGCCCTTCATGTCGCAGGCGCCGCGGCCGTAGAGGCGGCCGTCGCGCTCGGTGAGCGTGAAGGGATCGCTCGACCAGGCCTGGCCCTCGACGGGGACGCAGTCGGTGTGGCCGGACAGGATGATGCCGCCGGGACCGGCCGGGCCGATGGTCGCCCACAGGCTCGCCTTGGTGCCATCCTCCGACGGAAAGATCTCGGCCGTCACGCCATGGCCGGCGAGATAGGCGCGGACATGCTCGATCAAAGCGAGATTGGAGCGGGCGCTGGTGGTGTCGAAGCCGACGAGATCGGCGAGGATCTCGCGGGTGGTCTGGGTCTTGGTCATGCTCTTCACTGTTCAGGCTGCATCCAGGCGATCACGCGCCGCCGCTGCCGCCGGGCCGGTAGGGCGGCGGCGTCAGCAGCATGGCAGTGACGGGGGCGGGGATGCCGCCGATCGGATCCTCGCGCGACGGCATGCCGTCGATGAAGGGCAGCAGCTGGTGCTTGGCGACCTCGAAGACGCGGCGGAGTTCGGCGACGGGGTTGCGGTGCTCGTCGACGCGGATGTCGAGCCAGGCGAAGGATTCCTTCTTGAACACCTTGAGCGCCGCCGACTGCTTGCCGCGCTTGTCGCCGCCGGCCGCCTGGCCGGCCTCGAGCACCAGCATCAGCCGTTCGTGCAGGTCGAAATCGGCGCTGCGGGCGGCAGCCTCGGCCATGGCGTCGATCGTCGCCGCGCCGACCAGCATGTTGCCCTGCACGGTGAAGCCGTCGCCCTCGATGTGGCCGGCCCAGTCGACGCAGTCGCTGCCGGTGTGGGCGGCCGTGCGGCCCTGGTTGTCGACGATGCCGAGCTGGCGCACCGACTGGCCGGGATCTTCGGCGATCAGCTTGGCGAGCACTTCCGGCGCCGACATGCCGTTGCGCAGCAGTTCCAGCCCATCGATGCCGAGATAGGGATTGACCCAGGACTGGGTGGCGATCGCGCCGACGCCGGCATCGGCGAAGATGCAGATGCCGCCGACCGCCGGCACCGCGGTCGAGACGGCGACGCCGAGCATGCCGGTGCGCGGGCAGCGGGCGGAGATGGAGAAGGTGTTCAGCTCGATCATGATCCGGATTCCAGTTCAACGGGCGCGCGGAAGCGGCGGAAGGGGTCGGGCACCGCGTCGATCAGCGCCCGTGTATAGTCGCTTTCGGGAGAGTTGAAGACGCGTTCGGCCGTGCCGATCTCGACCAGCTTGCCATGCCGCATCACGGCGACGCGGTCGCTGACCTCGCGGATCACCGCCAGATTGTGGCTGACGAAGACCGAGGTCAGGCCGAGCTCGTCCTTGATCTCGCGGAAGAGCTTCAGGACCTGCGCCTGCACGGAGACGTCGAGCGCCGAGGTCGGCTCGTCGGCGAGCACGACGGCCGGGCGCATGATGACGGCGCGGGCGATGGCGACGCGCTGGCGCTGGCCGCCGGAAAGCTGATGCGGAAAGCGCGATACGGTCGCGGCCGGCAGCCCGACGCGCTCCAGCGTCTCGCCGATCAGCTTCGCCCGCGAGGCGCGGTCGCCGATGCCGTGCACCTCGAGCGGCGCCGAGAGGATCGTGCCGATGCTCTGGCGCGGGTTGAACGACGAAGCGGGATCCTGGAACACGGCCTGCATCTGCCGGCGGATCTGCTTCAGATCGCGGCCATGGGCAGCCCAGACGTCGCGGCCGTCCAGCGTGATCGCGCCGGCGCTCGGTCGCATCAGGCGCAGGATCATCCGGAGCAGGGTCGACTTGCCGGAGCCCGATTCACCGACGATACCGAGCGTCTCGCCGCGCGCGACCGACAGCGTCACGTCGTCGACCGCGTTGACGCCGCGCACGAAGGATTTCGTCACGCCGGCGACCTGGATGACCGTGTCGCTCATGACGCCACCTTCGGGAACAGGGTCGGCGTCGCGGCCAGCAGCATGCGGGTATAGTCCTCGCGCGGCTCGGTGAAGATGCGCTCGACCGAGCCCTGCTCGACCACCTTGCCGCGATACATCACATAGACCCAGTCGCAGAGTTCCGCGACGACGCCGAGATCGTGGGTGATGAACAGGATCGACGTCTTCTCGCGGTCGCGGATTTCCTTGAGCAGCTTCAGCACCTGCGCCTGCACCGTGACGTCGAGCGCCGTGGTCGGCTCG
>JAEWAD010000106.1 GCA_023391905.1 Pseudomonadota bacterium
CTACACGGCGGGCGTCGACGAGAAGGCGATGCTGGAGCCGGCGAGCCGCTTCTGGCGCCATGTGACCGGCGATCTGCGCGTTCCCGGCGCAGGCGACGAATTGACGGCCGAGCAGGCCATCCTGCCCTGGCTGGCGCATGACGCGATCGTCCACCTCACCGTGCCGCACGGGCTCGAGCAATATACCGGCGCCGCCTGGGGCACGCGCGACGTCTGCCAGGGGCCGCTCGAATTCATGCTGGCGCTGCGACACGACGCGACGGCGCGCGCGATCGTCACGGCCGTCTTCGCCGAACAGTACCGGACCCGGGGCGACTGGCCGCAATGGTTCATGCTGCCGCCCTACTCCAACATCCGCGCCGGCGACGCGCATGGCGACATCGTCGTCTGGCCGCTGAAGGCGCTCTGCGACTATGTCGAGGCGACGAGCGATCTCGGCATCCTCGACGAAGCCCTACCCTGGCGGCGGGACGACAATCTGGAGCCAACCGCGGAGACCGGGCCGATCCGCGCCCATGTCGAACTGCTGCTCCAGACCGTGCGCGACCGCTTCGTGCCGGGCACGCATCTGATCCGCTACGGCCATGGCGACTGGAACGATTCCCTCCAGCCGGCCGATCCGCATCTGAACGACTGGATGGTGTCGAGCTGGACCGTGGCGCTGCTCTACGAACAGGTCCGCCGCTATGCGGCGATCCTGCGCAAGACCGGCGCGCCGGCCGAGGCGGACGCGCTGGACCGGCTCGCCGACGCGATGCGCGACGAGGTCAACCGCCACCTGATCCGCGACGACGTCCTCGCCGGCTATGGCGTGTTCGCGCCCGACCATGACGGCGTCGAGCTGCTGCTGCATCCAAGCGATCAGCGGACCGGCCTCGCCTATTCGCTGATCCCGATGACGCAGGCCATCATCGGCGGCCTGTTCACGCCCGAGCAGACGCGCCGGCATCTCGAACGGATCGAGCAGCACCTGCTGTTCCCGGACGGGGCACGGCTGATGGACCGGCCCGTCGCCTATCGCGGCGGCGTCGAGATCCTGTTCCGTCGCGCCGAATCCGCCGCCTTCTTCGGCCGCGAGATCGGGCTCCTGTATGTGCACGCGCATATCCGCTATTGCGAGGCGCTGGCCATCGCCGGCGACGTCGACGGCGCCCGCGCGGCGCTCGCCTTCGTCAATCCGATCGCCGTCACCGACCTGCTGCCGCAGGCGTCTCTGCGCCAGCGCAACACCTATTTCAGCTCCAGCGACGCGGCCTTCCACGACCGCTACCAGGCGAGCGCCGAATGGAACCGCGTCCGAGACGCCTCGATCGCCGCGGACGGCGGCTGGCGCATCTATTCAAGCGGCCCCGGGATCTACACGCAGCTCTTCGTCGATCGCATCCTCGGGCGGAGGCGGCAAAGCAATATATAGAAAAAGAGGAGCCCACTCTCAATGTCTAGCAGACACAATCTCGACTTGATCAATCTCAAAGCTATCAAATGCACCTAGCCCATACACAATTTCAAGTGCGGGACGAATTATAGTGTTGGAGCTATATTTTAGTATTTTGTATCGCCCAACAAGATCTTTGAATTTTTGATAATCAGGCAACAACCCATTCACGCCAATCAGTGTGACCTCATCATCTGACAGATGAGATCTCAGCAGCCGGGCATAGTCATTTTGTTCCGATGGAGACAAGACTCGATCCAAATCAATCCTCTTTAGGATAGTATGAAATACTCGACAATACCTGCCAATCGTGTTTTGACCAGATATCATAATAACCTCATACTCCCGGATAATAGACTGAACTCTAATCTCCGGCGATAGATTCCCACCAGCGCCATCAACTGATCTAGACAAAAGATGAGCTATGTTTTGGATACAGCCTTCGCCCGAAGAGCCCCCGAGTTTAATATTATTTCTAGCTTCCCTCATCAACGAAAGCAGCTGAAAGAATGAGGACTCAAATCGCTGCCGATGCTGCTCCTTTCGTGCGGTCTCTGCCTCTTCCGCTTGCTTACGGATTTGGCCGCCCTGCATCCACAGCGTAACGAGAAGACCAATAAAGCCAAGACTGCCAAACAGCGCATTCAGCGCCCCAAAGCTGTCGCCCCACTGGCCCAATTTGTCTGGCACCCAGTCATGGCCGAGATAGCCGAACACTACATACTGAGCCGCAAATAGACCCCATAGTGCTAGCGCCATCGCTCCAACGAGCCAAACCACTCCTAGCTTCATTATTGCTCCCCCGAATCGTCTAGAGATCCAGTTCGACTGAACAACTCCGGCAAGGCAAGCTGCTCAACCCCATTGTCAGAACTGAATTTTCTAGAAGAGAGCGAAGCGAAGACTCGGGATGACAGCGAGCACTTCATCGAGACGAGGCCACGATCCTAACCGGTACGGGACCAGCGGCCCTTCGCGCTATTCCATCCCCAGCGCCGGACGGAGCCAGGCGATCAGCGCGTCGAGGTCGAGCGGCTGGGTCGTATCGACGTCGAAGCGCGGGCCGCGATCGACGGGGGCGCCGCGTTTCGCGAGCTCGATCAGCTCGGGAATGAAGGTGGCGCCGGGATGACCGGGGTGGCGCTCGCCGAGCCGGTCGCCATAGCGCTTGGCCAGCAGTTCCGGCGGCGCGTGGCACCAGATCTCGGCGGTCGCGCCGACGCCGGCGCGCGCGATATGCGCCTCCAGCACCTCGCGCGGCTGGAAGCCGAACCAGGCGTCGATGATGACGGTCGTCCCGTCCGGCGCGTCGCGGAGGATCGACCAGATCGCGTGGTAGCTCGCCCGGCCGAGCGCGCGGTTGAACTCGCGGTCGCCGAGGCCGAGCTGGTCGAAGAACGGCTCCTTGACGGTATCAAGCGTCAGGATGATCCAGCCCATGCGCTCGGAAATCGCGCGAGCGACCGTGCTCTTGCCGGTCGCCGGCACGCCGTTGACGAGGACTGCGCGCTTCATGAAATCAGGCGGGCCTTTCGAGGGCTGAGGGCTCCGTCGCCAGCGCGAGCGGCACCGGCGGCAGGATCGGCGCGCGATGCTCGATCAACGCGCTGACGGCGGCGCCGATCATGCCGGCGTCGTCACCGAGCTCGGCCGCCATCACCGGGCACTGATACCACGGCGCGAGCGCCGGCGCCTTGCGCAGCGCGCGATGCGCCGCCTTGCCGAGCCCGCCCCCGAGCAGCACGAGATCGGGATCGAAGGCGGCGGCGGCGCTGTCGATCGCGGCGCGCAGCGGCCGAACCCAGGCGTCGAGTACCCGGCCAGAAACCTCGTCACCCTTGGCTGCGCGGCGGATCACCTCGTCGAGGGTGGTCCCCGACGGCAGCCCGGCCTCCAGCACGTGGCGGGCGAAGGCGGTGCCGGAGCTCGTCGTCTCGACGCAGCCGCGCCGGCC
>JAEWAD010000161.1 GCA_023391905.1 Pseudomonadota bacterium
AAACACGAGCGTCGACGAGGTCCTGAGGCCGCGCAGATCATGCCGCAGCCGCTCCGGATCGACGCCGCCATGCGAGATATGGCTAGCCCTCTCCTCCGCGATCTCCTGCGTCAGCGTGCTGAACGAACGGAAGTCCTTGTCGAGCGCCGCATTCACCGTGGCGATCTCGGCATCCCGGGCATCGTCCTTGCCGCTGTAGTTGAAGCCGAACAGGGTCGCCAGGCCGGAGAGGATCTCGGCCGCCTGGCTGCGCATCCAGGTATCGGAGCGCACGGGCGCGACCGTCAGGGAAACGAGAACGCCGATGCCGCAGCCGATCAGGATCTCGATCATGCGATGCGCCGCCGAGATCGTGACGTCCACATGCGACGGCGCGCTGACCAGCAGGATCGCCGCCGTGACCGGCGCGACGCGCAGGCTGGGATTGCGGGCCGCCATCATGCCGAGCACACCGACCGCGACCACCAGGCCAATCAGCGTCCCCGTGGGCGTGGACGGCGTCACCATGGCGATGGCGAAACCGACCACCCCGCCCGCCAGCGTACCGGCGACGCGGCTGGCCGCGGCCTGCAGCGAGGCGCCAATGCGGTTCTGGATGATGATGACGGCCGAAATCACGGCCCAGTAGCCCTGCGGCAGGGACAGGGCCTGAGCGACGACCATGGTCAGTCCGCCGGCAACAGCGGTCCGCAGCCCGGAGAGCCAGATCTCACGATCGATATGCATGAGCTTCGAGATGTTCACCCCACCCCCGGAGAATCGCCAATCGGAAGTTTATGAAGGGAACCACACCATCAAGTTGCTCGAAGTTCCAGATCACTCGGGGTTCTGGTGTCCGCATGCACGCAATGCGACTCGCCGGCAATCCGCAGCGTGCTATGCTGCCGAAACGTAAGGCGGACCATCCGCGTGTTCGGAAGCCGAGGAACCAGATCCATGAAGATCGTAGCGCTGTCGGCACTCGCCGTCATGATGGTTCCCCTGCCGGCCAGCGCCGCCATGCTCGAACGCCAGGCCGGCCGCGCCATCCGCAACGCCGGCCACTGGTGCGACCGCGTCAGCCACATGGCCGTCAACACCAAGGTCTCGACACCCGAGCGACGGGTCGTCCGCGTCACCTGCGACGACGGCACCCGCTATGTGCAATATGACCTCGTGCTCGGCGCGGACGACAAGATCACGTCGATCACCAAACAATGAGCGGGGCGCTCAGGCCGTCGCGCCCTCGATGATCTCGTAGCCGGTATCGCGGATCGTGGGGCTTCCCGGATGGGCCGGCGTCTCCAGGATCATCTCCGCCGCCAGCTTGCCGATCAGGAAACGGTGCGACCGGATCGTCGAGAGCGGCTGCGGCAGCGCCTGGCCGATATCGAGGCCGTTGAAGCCGAACAGGGCCAGATCCTCGCGCGGCCGGATCCCGGCGGCGAAGCAGTGGAACATGCCGCCGACCGCCATGTCGTCGTTGGAGAACACGACCGCGTCGAGATCGCCATGCTCGCGCAGCAGGCGTTCCAGCAGCTCGCGCCCGGCCAGGGTCGAACTCGGCCCCTCCGAGAAGACTTCGCCGACCAGCGAAAGCCCGAGCTCGGCCAGGCCCTGCCGGAAGCCCTCATAGCGCCGGGCCGCCCGCAGATCGCGCTGCCGGCCATGACCGACATAACCGAACCGACGATAGCCGCGCTCATGAAGGTGCCGCGCCGTGTCGACGCCCGCCTGCCGGTGCGACATGCCGATGGCGATGTCGAGCGGCGTGGAATCGATGTCCATCACTTCGGCGATCCGCACGCCGGATCGCTTGAGCATCTCGACGGTGTAGTCTGTGTGATGCAGGCCGGACAGGATCATCGCCGCCGGCTGCCAGGACAGCAGCGACGCGACGAGCCTCTCCTCCGCGTCGAGGTCATAGTCGGTCACGCCGATGACGGGCTGGTAGCCGGAGGTCGCGAGCGACTCGTGGATGCCCCGAAGCACGTCCGGAAACACCACGTTCGACAGCGAAGGCAGCACGACGCCGATGAGGTTGGAGCCGGAAGACGCGAGCGTGCCGGCGATCCGATTCGGCACGTAGCCCATCTCGCGGACGACGGCGAGCACGCGCTCGCGCGTCTTCTCGGCCACGGAAGCCTTATTGCGCAGAACGCGCGAAACGGTGATTTCGCTGACTTGGGCACGGCTGGCGACATCTGCCAGCGTGTAGGAGCTCTTCACGATCATGAATGCGACGCTTCCAGCCTTGAACCGCCCATCGATTCCGGACCCGGCTCAATAGCATGGATCGCCGTGTCCGCATGTCCCGCGATCGGCGCCGGCTTCAGGTCCAGCCGCCGTCGGCGACGTAGCTTTGGTTGGTGCAGGCGCCGGATTCATCGGAGGCGAAGAACAGGATCACCCGCGCGATGTCGACCGGATAGATCTTCCGCTTCAGGCATTGCCGCGCATAGATCGCCTGCTCCACCTCGGGCGTGACCCAGAGGTCGAGCTGGCGCTGCGTCATGATCCAGCCTGGCATCACGCAATTTACCCGGATGCCGTGCACGCCGAGTTCGCGCGCCAGGCCGCGCGTCAGCCCGATGACGCCGGACTTCGCCGCGAGATAGGGCGTCAGCCCCTCGACGCCGGCGACATAGGCGAAGGAGCCGACATTGACGATCGAGCCGCCGCCCTTCGCCACCATGTCCTTGTAGACGGCCTGCGCGCAGAAGAACTGGTGCTTCAGGTTCACCGCCTGGCGCGAGTCCCAGAATTCCGGCGTGATCTCGTCGATCGTCGCGCGCTGGTCGTGCGCGGCGTTGTTGACCAGCATCTCGACCGGGCCGAGCGTCTCCCGGATCCGCTCGATCGCGGCCCGCGTTGCATCGATGTCGGTCAGGTCCGCCTTCTCGAAACGGACCGTATGCCCCTCGGCCTCGAGCTCGGCGACCAGAGCCTTCGACGGTTCCTCGATGATGTCGATGAAGCCGACCTTCGAGCCCTGGCGCGCGAACTGGCGGACGATCTCCTCGCCGATGCCACTGCCGCCGCCGGTGACCAGCACCGTGCTGCCGGCCAGGCTCGGATATAGGGCGCCGTGGCGCGGCTGATGGGTTGCTTCCGTCGTCACGCTTGCAGCCTTTTCATGAGGTCCGTGTTGGGTGCCGATGCCTGTCGGATCATGCGCCCTCCGCCCGTTCGACCGTGCGGATGTTCTGCACGTAGACGTTGACGATCAGGGCGGCGAGCAGGATCAGGCCGCGGATCAGGATCTTGAGGAAGCTGTCGATCTGGATGTGATCGAGGCCGTTGTTGAGCACGCCCAGCACGCAGAGGCCGACGATCGTGTTGCCGATACCGCCGCGGCCGCCGAACAGGCTGGTGCCGCCGACGACGACCGCCGCGATGGCGTCGAGCAGGTAGCCGTCGAACATGTTCTGCTGGGCGCTGCCGAAATGCGCGACGCCAAGCATGCCGGCAACGCCGGAGCAGACTGCGCAGATGACGAGTGCCGCGCCGAGAATCACCTTGACGTTGACGCCGGAATATTCCGCCGCCTCGCGATTGCCACCGACCATGTAGATGTAGCGGCCGAAGCGCGTGTAGCTGAGCGTCACATGCCCGACGACGAGGAAGGCGATCAGCACCAGGGCGATGGTCGGAAAGCCGTAGATCCGGCTCGAACCGAGCGTCGTGACGAGCTCCGGCACGTTGTAGGCGATCTGGCCGCGCACCAGCAAAGCGCTGATGCCGGCGGCGATCTGCATCATGGCCAGCGTCATGATGAAGGACGGGATGCCGATGACCGTGGTGCCGACCGCATTGACCATGCCGAGCGCGAAGCACGCCAGCAGCGCGAAGACGATCGCCAGCCAGCCGGGCAGCGGCACGTTGGCGATGTTCACATAGGCTTCCTGCAGCGTGAAGAACGCGACCACGATGCCGGTGGCATTGGCGATCGAGGCGACGGAAAGATCGATCTCGCCGCAGAGGATGACGAAGGTCAGGCCGACGGCCATGATTCCGGTCACCGAGATCTGCGTCAGGATATTGGATGCATTGTCGAGCGTGGCGAAGGACGGGCTCGCGATGCTGAAGAACACGATCAGCAGGATCAGGGTCGCGAACGGCGCGATGTTGCGCATCTGGCTGCGCAGGAAATTGCTGGATCGCGACACGCCGTGGGTCGCGCTGCCTTGCTGAACCGTCATGTCAAATCCTTCTCAGGCGGCTTCGAGCAGCCGGTCCTTGCTGATCGTCTCATTGGCGAATTCGCGCACGATCCGCCCCTTCTTCATCACCAGCACGCGGTCGGCGAGCGACAGCACCGTCTCCGGCTCGGCCGAGACGACGATCACCGCGAGCCCCTCGTCGCGCAGCGAGCGCACGATCTTGACCACGTCATCCTTGGCCCCGACGTCCATGCCGCGGGTCGGCTCGCTCAACACCAGAACCTTGGGCCGGTGGGTCAGCCATTTCGCCAGTGCCACCTTCTGCTGGTTGCCGCCGGACAGCGACCCGAGCGCCACCTCGGCGCGCGGCGGGCGGATGTGCAGGCTCTCGACATGCTTGCGGGCGATCGAGCGTTCGATCTTCGGCTTCAGCCAGAGGCGTGAGATGCGGCCGAGAATGCTGATCGACACGTTCTTGTAGACGGGCTGCTCGTAGAACAGCATGGAACGGCGGTTCTCCGGCACGAAGGCGATCCCTGCCTCGCGCGCCTGCGTGGTATTGCGCAGCCGCCGTGTCTTGCCGCTGATCGCCAGCGATCCCTTGTCGGCCTTCAGCTTGCCGAACAGCGTCCGCGCCAACTCGATCTGCCCGCACCCCATGAAACCGTAAATGCCGAGGATTTCGCCCGCTCTGACGTCGAAGCTGACATCCAAATAGGCGCGCCCATAGCTGAGCCCGTCGGCAGCCAGGACGACCGGCGCATCCGGCCGGGATGCGAGCGCGATATTGCCCGTATAGCTCTCTTCGAGGTCCTGATGGCCGGAGCCGATCATCTTTTCGATCAGCCAGCCCTTGTCGATACCATCGACGCTGTGCGTGACGATCAGGCGACCATTGCGGAATACCGTGACCGTGTCGGAGATCGACAGGATGTCGTCGAGGAAATGCGAGATGAAGACGATGCTGCAGCCGCTGGCGCGCACTCCCTTCAGCACGTCGAAGAGAACCTGCACCTCCGGCGGCGAGAGGGCCGAGGTCGGCTCGTCGAGGATGATGATCCGCGCGCCGGAGAAGATCACCCGGGCCAGCTCGATCAGCTGCTGCAGGCCGATCGGCAGGTCGCCCATGCGCGTCTTGGGATCGACGTCGATGCCGAGGCTCTTCAGCTGCTCATGCGCGGCGCTCATCATGCCGCGCCAGTCGATGGTGCCGGCGCCGGTGAGCGGCTGCTTGCCGAGGAACACGTTCTCGCCGACGGAGAGGTCGGGCATGATGCTCAGCTCCTGATGCACCATGCCGATGCCGGCGGCGAGCGCATCGCGGGCGGAGCGGAAATGCACCTCCTGCCCGTCGATCAGCATCTTGCCTTCGTAGCCGGTATGCACGCCCGCGATGATCTTCATCATCGTCGACTTGCCGGCGCCGTTCTCGCCGACCAGGCCATGGATCTCGCCGGCCCGCAGCGTGAAATCCACATCGCGCAGCGCCGTCACGCCGCCGAAGGACTTCGAGATGCCGAGCATCTGCAGGCGGGGCGTGTCACTCGACGGGTCGGTCGTTTCAGACGTCATCAATGTCACCGCATTCGGTGTCTCGGAACGCCGCGCACGCCTCCAGCGCCGGCCGGGCTGAGCCGGCCGCCGGGCAACGAACGGGCCGCCACGACGACCGCGTGAGCCGGAGCTCGCGCGGTCGCCGGGCGCTTGGGCGGATCAGATCAGGAAGTGGTTCTGCATCCACTGCATGCCGGCCGCATTGTCCTTGGTGACGACCGGACCGTCGGTGACGACACTCTTCGGAATGCCCTCGCCGCTCTTCTCGCCGCCGACCACCGCCGCCACGCCGGCGACGATGGCGCCGCCATGGATGCGCGAGGACGGATTGCGGACCGTGGCGTACATGCGGCCATCGGCGACCGCCGCGATCGCCGGCGGCATGGCGTCGACGCCGCCGATCAGGATGTCGGTGCGGCCGCGCGACTTCATGACGTTGTAGGCGGCGAGCGCCATGTCGTCATTGTGGAAGAAGGCCGCGTCGATCTGCGGATACTTCGTCAGATAGGTGTCCCACAGGCGCGAGGCCTTGGTGACGTCCCAGTCGGCCGGCTGGTCGTCGAGCACTTCCATGCCGGGATTGTTGGCGATCACCGACTTGAAGCCGGCGGCGCGTCCCTGCGCGCCGGTATGGCCCAGGGCGCCCTGGGTCATGATGATCTTGCCCTTGCCGCCGAGCTTGGAGACGAGCGCCTGGGTCACAGCGGCGCCCATGAACTCGTTGTTTGGGGCCAGGAAGGAGTGCACGTTGATCTTGTCGAGCGGGGCGATCAGCGTGTCCATGTCGATCACCGGGATGCCGGCGTCGATCATCTTCTGCACGGGCTGGATCAGCGTGCCGATGCCGAAGGCCTGGATCGCGACGAAGTCCCACTTCTGGGAGGCCATGTTGTCGATCGCGGCGCGCTGCTTGACCGCGTCCAGCTGGCCATCGAACCAGGTGACCTCGACGTTGAACAGCTTGCCCCAGTGTTCGGCCGCCTGCTTGCCCTGTGCGCACCAGGTCGCCTGCAGGCCGGCATTCGAGAAGGCGGCCTTGAGCGGCTTCTCGGAACGCCCGACAGCCGCGGCCATCTCCTGGGCCATGGCCGGGCTGATACCGAGGCCGCCGAGCATGGCGGCGGCGCCGCCGGCGGCCGACAGGCTCGCCACGCGCATGAAATCACGACGGGACTGCGAATGCTTGTCTTCAGACATGTCTTCCCTCCCCTAGTGGCTCGTCGGATCGCGAGCTTGCGATCGACTATGACAGCGCTATCTGATTAGTCAACGCGCCATAAATCGAAATGAAATTCCATAGAATGCCGCTTGACGACGCTATTCATCGCACAATAGCCTGACCTCCGTCGCGTAGAGGATCGCCAAGTCGGGGCAAGGCGCTACGTCAATCCAGCACGAAAGCTGGAGATAGACGCGCGCCGGAGAGTCGCAGGCAAAACTATACTTGCCTTAGCGAATATTTTGGCTCGTCCACCCGTATGAATCGTCAGGACCGGCGGACGGCGCTTGCGCTTTTTCGTCCGTAGCCCGGTGACCATGTCGCAAGATGTTGGCTGTTGCCGGCACGATAGACTGGCGGTCTTTTTCGCGTCTGTACCCGGCGGTGCTCGGTGTCCTTGGCCCGCATGCCGCTCGGCCGAATGAGAACAACACCTAAACCAGAATACCGGGGAGGAACCCAATGAACATCTTCAGCAGGCGCAGCCTGATCATCGCATCGTCCGCCATCGCCGTGGCGCTGACGTCGGCCGCCCCCGCCTTCGCGCAGGACAAGAAGACGCTCGCCTTCGTCGTGAACGTCCCGGCCGACTTCTGGACGATTGCCCGCGCCGGCACGAACAAGGCCCAGGCCGAGCTGCCGAACTACAACATCGAGTTCTACATCCC
>JAEWAD010000221.1 GCA_023391905.1 Pseudomonadota bacterium
CTGCAGGGCCGCGGCTTATGCCGTCTGTCCCTGCTCCCCTGGTGCAGCGGTCAGTCGGGCCGGTAGACGGCCCCGAAGCGGTTTTCCAGGAAGGTCCCGAGCGGGATCGCCTCCTGCTTGACGAGGCCCTGCTGCGGCACTCGTCCCTCGGCGAGCAGGTCGAGCACGGCGCAGGCGGCCGAGGCGGTGGTGAGCTGGATGGCGCTGCAGGCGAGATCGCCCTCGGCGCGGCTATAGATCTTCTTGGCGTAGATCTCCTCGATCAGCCGTCCGCCCTTCATGCCGCTGACCGTGACGAAGACGACGACGACGTCCTGGCGCGTGGTGGGCAGGGCCTGCTCGAGAATGTCCTTCAGCATCTCGCGCCGCGCGCAGAGGCGCAGATCGTCGAGCAGCACCTTCATGATCGCCGCATGGCCGGGATAGCGCACCGTCTTGTAGTTGAGCCGCCGCACCTTGCCGGCCAGCGTCTCGCACAAGGTGCCGAGGCCGCCCGAGGTGTTGAACGCCTCGTAGAGGACGCCGTCGAGCGAGAATTCCTCGCGCTCCTCCAGCGGCGGCACGGAGACGAGCTGTCCGTTCGATATCGCCTCGCAGGGTTCGCAATATTCGTTGATGACGCCGTCCGTGCTCCAGGTCAGGCTGTAGTTCAGCCCGTTCGACGGAAACTGCGGCAGCGCGCCGACGCGCATGCGGATGCTGTCGAGGCTGTCGAACCGGCGCGCGATGTCGCTGGCGACGATCGAGATGAAGCCGGGCGCCAGGCCGCATTGCGGGATCAGCGCGGCCTTCGCCGTCGCCGCCATGCTCTTGACGAAGCGGGTGCTGGCGACGTCCTCGGTCAGGTCGAGATAGTGCACGCCGCTGGCGACGGCGGCCGAAGCGACGGAGGTCGTCATGTGGAAGGGCACGGCGCTCAGGACCGCGAAGCTGTCGGCGATCAGGGGGGCGAGGGCGCCGTCGGCGCCGACCTCCGCCTTGCGGGGCGTGACGCCCGCGCGCTTCGGGAGCGCGTTCAGGATCGTCTCGCTGCGATCCACCAGATTGACCGCGTAGTCGCCGGTTTCCGCCAGCATCGCGGCGATGGTGCTACCGATCTTGCCGGCTCCGACGACGGTGATCTGCTTCATGACAGGGTGCCCCTTTTTCAAGGGCGATTGTCCCGTCCGGACCCGCCGGTCGCCAGCGATGAAACGTTGCCGCTGCGGCACCCTTCCGACGAATCGTCGGGCAAATTCGACGCTTCGTCGGCTTCAGCCCTTGTGGAAGTTCGTGGTCATGATGATCGAGCTGCGGCAGCGTTCGACGCCGGGCATGTTGATGATCTCGTCGAGCACGGCGTCGAGATCGTCCATCTGCGGCGCCTCCACCATCAGCGCGAGATCGAAATCGCCGCTCACCGTGTGGCAGGTGAGGACCTCGGGCAGCAGCCGGAGGCGATCCATCACCGCCGGCTGCATGCGCTGGACGAGGCTCAGCATGACGATTGCCCGGCTGGCCTGGCTGCGCAGGGTGCGGGCGAGGATCGGCGTGTAGCCGAGGATCACGCCGTTCCGTTCGAGCCGGGCGATGCGGTCATGCACAGTCGTCCGGCCGAGCTTCAGCTTGCGGGCCAGTTCGGCGACGGAGGCGCGGGCGTTTTCCTGCAGCAGCGCGACCAGCTTGCGGTCGGTCGCGTCGAGGGGCGCCGCCTCCTTGCCCGCGTCGCCCGGCGATTTCTTCCCGCCCCCGGGGATCTCCATGCGTCAGTAGCCTCCCTGATAGGTCCGGCGCCGGCCCGCTCCCTGTACGAAATCGATCATGGTCAGGAAGTCGAACACGTGCCGTCCCGTCGCCTTCTGCACGGCATGAGCGTAGAGGGGAAGGTTGGAGCATTCCAGCAGGATCGCACCGATTTCCGGATGCTCGGTGACGAGCTGCACGGCGCGGTCGACGACTTCCTTCTCCACCGCCTCGGTATCGAGCGCGCCTTTCTCGTCGAGGATCGCATAGCGGAAGGCCGGCGCGTCCTGCAGGCCGGCGACATGCAGGGTGCGGGTCGGGTGCGGATAGGCGAAGGAAAGCAGCTCCGGCGTCAGCCGGTCCTTGTTGGCGCAGATGACGCCGATCGAGGCGTTGGGCGCCAGCGTCGACGCGATGAAGGGCAGCTGCAGCAGGCTCGACAGCATCACCGGGATGTTCAGCGCAGCGGCGACTTCCTGCTGGAAATAGAGCATGTAGCCGCAATCGCTGGTGATCGCCTTGACGCCCATCGCCTCAAGCTTTTTCGCCGCCGCGACCACGGAAGGCGCCATCGAGCGATCGCCCTCGTTGATCAGGCTGTCGATCGTGACGTCGTAGATCGTCTCGTACAGGACCGGATAGTTGTAGCTCCAGGCATTGCCGACGTCGCCGGGCGGAAATGGATTGGAGCAGGCGATCAGCAGGATGCCGATTTCATGACCGTAGCTTTGGGCGTCCGGACGAACACGATAGATTCCCACGCCAATACTCCCTTATGCCTGCCCGGGGTCTCGGAAAAATGAGGCTCGCCTCAAAAGAAGGAATCCACTATAGGAGAATCGCCTATCGGTGTCATCCGCGGTCGGTCCAATCCCAGAGGGTTTCATGGCGTACGTATATCCTGAGCTCTGCCTCGTCATCGGTGAAGCGCGCATCGGCGCCGCCGCGCGCAAGACCCGATCCGTCATCGACCCCGCCACGGGCAAGGTGATCGCCGGGCTGCCGATCGCCACCGACGCCGATATCCGCGCCGCCGCCGAGGCCGCCGCTGCCGCCTATGCGGACTGGCGCAAGACTTCGAGCCATCAGCGTCAGGCGATCCTGCGCGCCGCCGCCGCCAGGCTGCGCGAGCGGCGCGAGGAAGCGGCCTGGACGATCACCACCGAGCAGGGCAAGCCGCTCGCTGAGGCGCGCGGCGAGGTCGACGCCTCGGCCGAGACGCTCGAATGGTTCGCCGACGAGGCGCGCCGCGCCTATGGCCGCATCATCCCGTCCCGCTTCGCCGGCCATCGCCAGCTGGTCGAGATCGAGCCGGTCGGCCCGGTGGCGGCCTTCGCGCCGTGGAATTTCCCGCTGATCAACGGCCTGCGCAAGGTCGCGCCGGCGCTCGCCGCCGGCTGCACGGTCGTGCTGAAGCCGGCCGAGGAGACGCCGGGCGCGACGATGATCGCGATCGACTGCCTGCGCGAGGCAGGCCTGCCGGCCGGCGTCGTCAACGTGCTCTATGGCGAGCCGGCGCAGATCTCGGACGCGCTGATCCAGGCGCCGGAGATCCGCAAGGTTTCGTTCACCGGTTCCGTCGCCGTCGGCCAGTCGCTGGCGGCCCTCGCTGGCCGGCATGGCAAGCGCGCGACGATGGAGCTCGGCGGGCACGCCCCGGTGATCATCCTGGATGACGTCGACGTCGACCAGGTCGCGACGCTGGCGGCGGCCGGCAAGTTCCGCAATGCCGGCCAGGTCTGCAACGGCGCGACGCGCTTCTATGTCCAGCGCGGCATCTATGACCGCTTCCTCGGTGCCTTCGCGGAGAAGGCTGGCCGCGTCGTCGTCGGCGATGGCCGCGTCGACGGCACCCAGATGGGACCGCTCGCCAACGACCGCCGCGTCGCGGCGATGGAGGGTTTTGTCGCCGATGCCCGCAAGCGCGGCGGCGGAATCGTCGGCGGCGAGCGGATCGGCAATATCGGCAACTTCTTCCAGCCGACGATCCTGCACGACCTCGATCCGGCGGCCGACGCCTATCGCATCGAGCCGTTCGGCCCGCTCGCCCTCGTCGCCCCGGTCGACAGCGAGGAAGAGGCGCTCGCCCGCGCCAATGACAGCAATGTCGGCCTGTCGTCCTTCGTCTTCACCGAGAGCGCACGGCGTCAGCGCCGGATGATCGACGGCATTCAGGCCGGCCTCGTCGGCGTCAACACCTTCACGGTCAGCTTCCCCGAGACGCCGTTCGGCGGCATCAAGGAGAGCGGCGTCGGTCACGAGGGCGGCGCGGAGGGGCTGGAGCCCTATCTGGTCAAGAAGTTCGTCCATGTCGCCGGCTGACGCCGGCGGACGGGACGCGGACGTCGTCGTCATCGGCGGCGGCGTTGTCGGCCTTTCGGCCGCGCTGGAGCTGCAGTCGCGCGGCCGCAGTGTCGCGATCGTCGATCCGGGCGATCCGCTCCGGCGCGCCTCCTATGGCAATGCCGGCGTTCTCAGCCGCGGCTCGATCCTGCCGATCGCCGGTCCGGGCCTCTGGAAGAACCTCGTCCGCTATGCGCGCGGCGCCGATCCCGGCGTCCGCCTGCGCCATGCTTCGATCCCGACCCTCATCGGCTGGTATCGCCGCTTCCTCGGCCGTGCCAACGAGGCCGGCGTGCGGAGCGCGGCGGCGGCGCTCAACCCGCTCGTCGCCGCCTCGATCGATCGCCATCTGGCGCTCGGCGCCATCGCCGGCACGCTGCCGCTGATCCGCCGCGACGGCTGGTTCCGCCTCTATCGCAGCGATGCGAGCCTCGCCGGCGCGGCGCTCGAGCGGGCGCTGTTCGCCGAGCACGGCGTCCAGGCCGATCTCCTGAGCGGCGAGGCGATCTACGACCTCGAGCCCTCCGTGGCGAGGCTGTTCTCGCATGGGCTGATGTTCCCGCAGACTGGCTCGGTGATCACGCCGGGCGAGGTGGTGAACCGCTTTGAGGCGGCATTCCGCGCGCGCGGCGGCGTGGTGATCGCCGGCTCGGCGCAGGGGCTGCGGCAGGAAGAGGGCGGCGTCGCGCTCCAGGTCGGCGGCCGGACGATCCGCGCCGGCCATGCCGTGCTGAGCGCCGGCGCCTGGAGTGGCAAGCTGGCACGGGCGCTCGGCTACGCCATTCCGCTCGCCTCGGAGCGGGGCCATCACGCCCATTTCCGCCTGAACGACGGCGCTGTCCTCGGCCGCGCCATCAATGACACCGGCGCCGGCGTCGTGGTCGCGCCGATGGGCGATACGGTGCGCGTGCTGACCGGGGTCGAGCTCTGCGACCCCGACGACGCGCCGGATTTCCGCCAGCTGGCGCTCGCCGTCGAGAACGCGGGGCGCATGCTGCCGCTCGGCGAGCAGGTCGGCGAAAACTGGTTCGGCAACCGGCCGTCGACGCCGGACAGCCTGCCGGTGATCGGTGTCGCGCCGCGCCACGACCGCGTCGTCTTCGCCTTCGGCCACGGCCATATCGGGCTTTCGACCGGGCCGGTGACGGGCGAGATCGTCGCGCGGCTGATCTGCAACGAGCCGCAGACCCTGCCGATCGCGCCCTTCGACGCGCGCCGCTTCCTCTGAGCCTGCGGGCCGCGCCGTCAGTTGCGCACGGTCACCGAGAGCGCGCGCGCCGGGCGGCCGGAGAGGGAAGTGAAACCGTGGCCGGTGCGGGCGTCGAAGCAGATGCTGTCGCCGGTCTCGAGCCGCATCGGGCCGTCTCGGGTCTCGCTGTGGAACAGCATGGGGCCATCGAGCACATAGACGAAGTTCTCGTCCTCGTGCCGATCCCATTGCTCGAGCATCTTGATGTCGTCCGCCTCGACCGTGAACTCGGTGACGACCAGCGGCGAGTTCGGATAGAGCGCCGCCTTCAGGAAGCGGATGTCGTAGAGCGAGGTGGAATAGATCGAGCCCTCGCCGCGCGGCGTGAACAGGATGTCGTCGGATTTCTCCGGCGTCGATCCTTCCATCAGCTGGATCATGCTGATGCCGAAGCCGGCGGCGAGCTTGTTCAGTGCGTTGAAGGTCGGCGACATCTCGTGCCGCTCGATCTTCGACAGCGCCGAGCGCGACAGGCCCGTGTGCTCGCTGGTGACGTCGAGCGTCCAGCCGCGCTCGTCGCGGAGTGCGCGGATGCGGGCGGCGAGGACGCGGGACGGCTCGGTGCCGGAGGTGGTGTCCGGAATTGCCTGGCTGGTCTGGTTCATGGGCCCTGCGTGAATTGGCGGCTGCAACCTTCCCTTGCTTCGTCGGCGAGCGGGGCAATTGCAAGCCGCTGTGTCATTCGCGACAAAATGCGATTGACGTTTCTCCTATCGTGGAATACGGTTTCCAAAAATATAGGGGAATAATGTCTATCGATATCATAGCCGAAAAAATTCGCTGGGCAATGAAATAGTACAGATCGTCCGTTTCATTCGGATGTGACGAAGTATTATTCAATCCAGATCGTCGGCTGTCGTAGGCATTCAACGCGAAAATTCGATTTTTGGTCTGTATCCGGGAGCGTCGCGTCCCGGCGCGGGGAGGTTTTGTCATGGGTGTGTTGGTTCGGGTGCGAAATTCTGCCTTGGGGGCCGTGTTGTCGGGGCTGCTGAGCACGGGTGCAGCCGTCGCGCAATCCAACGAAATCCGGGTCGAACCCGGCGCGCCGATCGTCGTCGGCGGCTACTGGGTGCTCTCCGGCGGCGACGCGGCGCTCGGCAATGACCAGAAGCGCGGCGTCGAGCTCGCGATCAAGGATCTCGGCGGCGAAATTCTGGGTCACCCGATCCGCTTCCTCGCCGAGGACAGCCAGTGCAGCGCCGAAGGCGGCCAGACCGCGGCGACCAAGCTCGCGGCCAACCCGGCGATCGTCGCCGTGCTTGGCCCCTCCTGCTCGAGCGAGGCGACCGCCGCCGCGCCCATCCTCTGGAAGTCGGGCCTCGTCTCGATCGGCACCTCCGCAACCTCGCCGTCGCTGACCGCGGCCGATCGCAAGCCGGACTATGACGGCTTCCTGCGCGTCGTGTTCAGCGATGCCGACCAGGGACCGGCCGACGCCAAATGGGTGTTCGAGGCGCTGAAGGCCAAGAACATCGTGACGATCCACGACGGCAGCCCCTACACGCAGCAGCTCACCAGCGAGATGGCCAAGACCTTCACCGGCCTCGGCGGCAAGGTCGCGTCGCAGGAGGCCGTCGCGCCGACCGACGTCGACATGCGCCCGGTGCTCGCCAAGATCGCCAGCGAGAAGCCCGACGCGGTCTATGTGCCGATCTTCGTGCCGGCGACGGCGCAGATCCTGAAGCAGGCCAAGCAGACCCAGGGTCTGGAGAACGTGCCCTTCATCGGCGGCGGCGGCATCATGACGCCCGACATCATGGATGCGGCCGGCGACGCGGTGGTCGGCTTCTACGGCGCCTTCCCGGACGTGACGCCGGAAGCGCAGGGCCAGGACTATCCGCGCCTGCTCCAGGCCTATCAGGACGAGTATGGCGAGGCGCCGACCTCCGGCTTCGTCGCCAACGCCTATGACGCGATGACGATGCTCAAGCTGGCGCTGGAGAAGGCGGCCAAGCAGGAGCCGGATGGCGCGCTCGTCATCGAGAAGGCGGCGCTGCGCGATGCGCTGTTCGCGGTCCAGTTCAATGGCATGAGCGGTCCGATCGCCTGCGACGCGAATGGCCAGTGCTCGAACTTCAAGCCGGCGATCTATCGCTACGAGAACGCCGACCGCGCCAGCTTCGCAATCGGCACGAACCCGAAGAAGATCTATCCCTGATCCAGGGATGTGGGGGCGGCGCTTTCAGCCGCCCTCGCTCTGAGCCGTTGGACATCGAATGAGCGAAACTGGACTTTCGGCGGGGCGGCCAATGCCGCGCGCCCGCAGACGCGTCAACGGCATCGACGTGTTCATGTGGGGGCTCCGCGTCGTCGTCGCGGCAATCGCCCTGATCGGCGTGGTGGCGACCCTGTTCACCGGGCGCTATTCGCTGTCGCAATGGTTCGATTTCGCGATGTTCGGACTGACGCTCGGCAGCGTCTATGCCCTGATCGCGCTTGGCTACACCATGGTCTACGGCGTCCTGCGCATGATCAATTTCGCGCATGGCGACATCACCATGACCGGCGCCTTCGCCGGCTATTTCATGGCCTCGTCCATGGCGCGGAACGGCTATTTCGAAAGCCATCCCGCCTTCGCCATGCTGGCCGTGTTCGCTGTCGCGATGCTGGCCTGCATCACCATCGCGCTGCTGACCGAGCGCTATGCCTACCGGCCGTTCCGCCACAGTCTTGGCCAGGCGCCGCTGATCTGCGCCATCGGCGTCTCCTTCGTGTTGCAACAGACCGTGCGCGGCATGTTCGGTTCCGGCGTGAAGTCCTATCCGACGCTCTCCTGGCACGACGTCGTGCTCGAATTCGGCGGCGTCCGCGTGCCGGTGGTGAACCTCTTCGTCATGGGCTGCGCCATCGTCGCCATGGTTAGCCTTTACCTGATCGTCCACCGCACCCGCATGGGCATGGCGATGCGCGCGGTGTCGGAAGACAAGAACGCCGCCTCGCTGATGGGCGTCGACGTCGACCGGGTCATCGTCTTCGCCTTCACGCTCGGCGGCGCGATGGCCGGCGTCGCCAGCGTCTGCTACGCGCTGATCTACCAGCAGGTGCACTTCTTCATGGGTTTCGCGCCCGGCATCAAGGCGTTCGGCGCCGCGGTGCTGGGCGGCATCGGCAGCATTCCCGGCGCGATGATCGGCGGCATGTTCCTCGGCCTGATCGAGGCGATGGGGCCGGCGCTGTTCCTCGACGGCCTCGGCATCCCGGCGCCGTACCAGCTGCGCGACGTGATCGGCTTCCTGGTGCTTCTGATGGTGCTGATCTTCCGGCCGCAGGGCCTGTTCGGCGAAGCCATGGCGAAGAGGCGCGCATGAGCACGCTGGTGGAGCGCAGCGCGGTGGGCGAGACCGTCGCGTCCTGGACTTCGGACCTCCGCCGCGGCGTCGGGGCCGGGCTGGGCGGCGCGCTGGTCGCCGCCTATCTCGGCGCTGTCGGCCTGCTGCTGATGATGAACGACCGACCCGTCGTCGCCGGCATGGTGACGCTGGCGCAGGTCGCGCTCGGCGGCATCGCGCTCATGGCCGGCATACTGGCGCAGCGGCGTGCTCGCCATGGCGCGCAGCCGGCGCTCTGGACGAGCGCGCTCGCCGGGCTGGTCGCGGCGTTGGCGGTGCTCGCCTTCGCCAATTTGATCCTCGCCGTCAGTCTGCGCTCGATCTTCATCGCGCTGACGCCGCCGCTGGCGCGGCTGATCTCCTTCGGCCAGGTAAAATCGCTGGGCGGCGCGGGCCTGTTCGTCGCCGCTGCGATGGTGCTGGCGCTGGCCGGCGGTCTGCTGCAGCGGGCGCCGCGCGGTCTGCGGCGGCTGATCCTGCCGGCCGTGACGACGGTGCTGGTCGCCGGCGTCTTCCAGGACTTCATCCAGGTCATCCTGCAGAGCAACCCGGTATTCCGCAGCGTCGCGCCCTGGTTCTATGGCTGGGACGGGCTCAGCCCGCGCGGCGCTCTGACGGTCTTCGCGATCGCGCTGGTCCTCGCCGCCATCCCGCGTGTCGCGCGCGGCAGGGCCGCCGCGCCGCGTACCGGCGTCGCGCGGTTCGCACCCGCGCTCGTCCTCCTCGTCGCGCTGACCCTGGTGCCGCTCGCGGGCGGCCCCTATGTGGCGCAGGTCTTCCTGCTCGTCGGCCTCTATGTGCTGATGGGCATGGGGCTCAATCTCGAGCTCGGCCTCGCCGGCCTGCTCGATCTCGGCTTCGTCGCCTTCTTCGCCACTGGTGCCTATGTGACGGCGCTCCTGACCGCCGACAGCCCTCTGGCGCTCGCCAGCTACACGATGATCCCGTCGCTGTCCTTCTGGGCCGCGATGCCGCTCGCCGTGCTCGCGGCCGTCGCGGTCGGCATCCTGTTCGGCGTGCCGGTGCTCGGCGTGCGCGGCGACTATCTCGCGGTCGCGACCCTCGGCCTTGGCGAGATCGTGCGCATCGTCGTGCTCTCCGACGCCGCCGCTCCGGTGCTCGGCGGCGCGCAGGGCATCCTGCAGATCCCGAAGCCGAAGCTCGGCGGCTTCGAGTTCAGCGGCCCGGTGTCGCTGTTCTACCTGACGCTGGTCGCGGCCGGCTTCGCCGCCTATTGCGCCTGGCGGCTGGAGCGCTCGCGCCTCGGGCGCGCCTGGATCGCGCTCCGCGAAGACGAGGACGTCGCGCAGGCGATGGGCATCAATCTCGTCCAGTGCAAGCTGCTCGCCTATGCCTTCGGCGCCGCCTTCGCCGGCCTCGCCGGCTCGATCTTCGCGGTGATGGTCAATTCGGTCTTCCCGTCGAGCTTCCAGCTCCTGATGTCGATCAACGTGCTGGCGCTGATCGTCGTCGGCGGCCTCGGCAGCCTGCCCGGCGTGGCGCTCGGCGCGCTGGTGCTGATCGGCCTGCCCGAGGCGCTGCGCGAGTTCGGCGAGTTCCGCTATCTGTTCTACGGCGTGGCGCTGATCCTGACGATGCGGCTGATGCCGGACGGGCTCTGGCCCGCCCGCCGCAGTCGGCGCGCGCCGGTGCTCGTCGAGCCGGAAGGTGAGGGCGCGGCGCTCGGAGTCAACCGGGCATGAGCGGCGACATCCTTCTCCGCGCCGACGGCATGGGCAAGCGCTTCGGCGGCCTGGTGGCGATCAAGTCGCTCGACCTCGAGGTCCGGGCCAACACGATCTGCAGCGTCATCGGTCCCAACGGCGCCGGCAAGACGACGGCCTTCAATTGCCTGACGCAGCTGATCACGCCGAGCTCGGGCGCCGTCTATTTCGCCGGCGACCGCATCGACGGCCTGCTGCCGGACATGGTCGCGGCTTCCGGCATCAGCCGCACCTACCAGACCATTCGCCTGTTCAAGAAGATGACGGCGCGCGAAAACGTGCTGGTCGGCATGCATATGCACTTGAAGCGGTCGAGCTGGTGGGGCTCGATCCTCAACACGCGCACGACCCGCGACAGCGAGCGCGAGGCGATCGCCGAGGCGGAACGGCTGCTCGCCTTCGTCGGGCTGGGCGGCCAGGGCGATATGGTGGCGGACCACCTGTCCTACGGCGCGCAGCGCCGGCTGGAAGTGGCGCGCGCGCTCGCGACCCGGCCAAGGCTGCTGCTGCTGGACGAGCCGGTCGCCGGCATGAACCCGAGCGAGACGACCGAGATGGCGGATTTCATTCGCCGGCTCAGGGACGAGCTCGGCATCACGATCCTGCTCATCGAGCACCAGATCAAGATGGTGATGGGCCTGTCCGATCAGGTCGTCGTGCTCGACCACGGCGTCAAGATTGCCGACGGCGTGCCGGCCGACGTCCAGCGCGATCCGGCCGTGATCAAGGCCTATCTCGGCTCCGGCGCCCGCAGCGAGCAGGCGGCGCAGAGGATCGAGCGTGAGCTGGCGCAGGGCGAGGGGAGTGGGGCGCATGCTTCTTGAAGTCGAGGGCATGTCGCTCGCCTATGGCAACATCACCGCCGTGCGCGGCGTTTCGATCGCTATCCCCGAGGGCAGCCTCGTCGCGCTGGTC
The DNA here is from genome assembly GCA_023391905.1 of Pseudomonadota bacterium. Classification (GTDB taxonomy): domain Bacteria; phylum Pseudomonadota; class Alphaproteobacteria; order Rhizobiales; family Kaistiaceae; genus Kaistia. The sequence continues at coordinate 11,286 of JAEWAD010000221.1, forward strand.
GGCGCCAACGGCGCCGGCAAGAGCTCGACGCTGAACGCGATCAGCGGGTTGCTGCCGATCAGCGGCGGCGCGATCCGTTTCGAAGGGCAGTCGATCGGCCGGCTCAAGCCGCATGAGATCACCCGGCGCGGCATCGTCAAGGTGCCCGAGGGCCGGCGCATCTTCGGCCGCCTGTCGGTCGAGGAAAACCTGCTGATGGGCGCGTTCTCGCGGAGGGATCATGCGGCGATCGCCGAGGACCGCGACCGCATGTTCGAACTGTTCCCGCGCCTGAAGGAGCGGCGGCGGCAGGTCGCCGGCACGCTCTCGGGCGGCGAGCAGCAGATGGTGGCGACGGCGCGCGGCCTGATGGCCCGTCCGCGCGTGCTTCTGATGGACGAGCCGTCGATGGGACTGGCGCCGCTGGTGGTCGAGCAGGTGTTCGAGACCATCCAGTCGATCAATGCCGCCGGCACCACGGTGCTGCTCGTCGAGCAGAACGCGCTGATGGCGCTGGAGATCGCCGACCACGCCTATGTCATGGAGCATGGCGAGATCGTGCTCGACGGCGCCGGCCCGGCGCTCGCCCGCGACGAGCGGGTGATCGCGATCTATCTCGGATGATCGAAACGCGCCGGACGGAGACCGTCCGGCGCTGTCGTCTCAGCAGGATCCACATTGGCGGAAGCTACCTCTCACCTCTCCCGGCGGGAGAGGTC
>JAEWAD010000056.1 GCA_023391905.1 Pseudomonadota bacterium
GAGGGAAGCCCCGCATTGAACAGGCAAGTGCTGCGCTATCTCGGGTGGCGGCTGCTGCAGTCGCTGGTGGTGATCGCGATCGTCATCGTCGGCAGCTTCATGCTGCTGCACCTGGTGCCCGGCGACATGGTCGACATTCTCGGCGGCCAGCGCGGCGACATGGATGCCGAGCTGATGGCGACCCTGCGGGCGCGCTACGGCCTCGACCAGCCGATGCTGGTGCAGCTCTTCCACTACGTCACCGGGGTTCTGCAGGGCGATCTCGGCTATTCCTACCGCAACCAGACCGACGTTCTGTCGCTGATCCTGCAGCGGCTGCCGGCGACGATCCTGCTGGTCGTCTGCTCCGTCATCGTCGCGGTCTTCATCGGCACCATGGCCGGCGTCATCGCCGCGCGGCACGTGCACCGGCCGATCGACGTCATCATCTCGATGGTCGTGCTGGTCTTCTACGCCACGCCCGTCTTCATGACCGGTCTCGGCCTCGTCATCGTCTTCAGCGTCAAGCTGAAGCTCCTGCCGGTCGGCGGCCTGTTCACGCCCGGCGTCGACATGACGACGCTGCAGCTGGTCGCCAATGTCGCCAAGCACATGATCCTGCCGGTGCTGTCGCTGTCGCTCTTCTATATCGCGATCTATGCCCGCCTCGCCCGCGCCTCGATGCTGCAGGTACTGACGCAGGACTATATCCGCACCGCCTATGCCAAGGGCCTCGGCACCACCCATGTCATCATCGGCCATGCGCTGCGCAACGCGCTGCTGCCTGTCGTCACCATGGTCGGCCTGCAGATCGCCGAACTGTTCGGCGGCGCGGTGCTGACGGAGACCATCTTCAGCCTGCCGGGCGTCGGGCGGCTCGCCTATGACGCCGTGTTCGAACGCGACTATCCGCTGATCCTCGGCGTTCTGCTGGTCTGCTCGTTCGTGATCATCCTCGTCAACCTGATCATCGATTTCGTCTACACGCTGCTCGATCCGCGCGTCGAAGTCAGTCGCTGAACGCAAGGATCGACCATGCTCCGCCGCATCCTGCTTTCTCCCTCCGGCCTGATCGGCCTGCTGCTCCTGCTGGTCATCGTCGGCATGGCGCTGTCGGCCGGCTATGTCTTCCCGAAGGGGCCCTGGGCGCTGGTGGCGCGGCCCTATATGTGGCCAGGCCAGCGGCCGGGGCTGCTGTTCGGCACGGATTCGCTCGGCCGCGATATTCTGGCGGCGATCTTCTACGGCGCCCGAGTCTCGCTCCTCGTCGGCTTCGTCGCCACCGTCTGCGCGCTGGCGATCGGCATCACCGTCGGCGCGGTCGCCGGCTATTTCGGCCGCGGCTTCGATGCGGTGCTGATGCGCATTACCGACGCGTTCCAGACCATTCCGGGCTTCCTGTTCGCGATCGTGCTGGTCTCGATCCTGTCGCCCTCGGTGCAGAACATCGTCATCGCCATCGCCATGGTGTCGTGGCCGCCGGTGGCGCGCCTGACCCGCGCCGAGGTGCTGCGCGTGCGCGAGACGGAATATGTGCAGTCCTGCAAGATCATCGGCATGTCGACGCCGCGCATCATCCTGACCCAGGTGCTGCCGAACAGCCTGTCGCCGGTGATCGTCGTGGCCGCCGTGCTCGTCGCCACCGCGATCATCACCGAGGCGGGCCTGTCCTTCCTCGGTCTCGGCGATCCGAACGTCATGAGCTGGGGCACGCTGATCAATGTCGGCCGCCCCTCGATCCGCAGCACCTGGTTCATCGCGGTGTTGCCGGGGCTGTTCGTGATCCTCACCGTATTGGCGCTGAACCTGCTCGGTGATGCGATCAACGATGCCCTCAATCCTCACTTCCGGAAGCGATAGGGCATGGCGTCGATGATCTCCGCTTCCCGCGCGTCGCTGCTCGATGTCGAGGGGCTTTCGATCCTCCTGAAGGAGAAGAAGCGCCCCGACGTGGCGGCCGTCGACGATGTCAGCTTCTCCGTCGCGCCCGGCGAGACGCTGGCGCTGGTCGGCGAGAGCGGCGCCGGCAAGTCGCTGACGGCGCTGGCGCTGATGCGGCTGCTGCCGAAGACGCTCGGCGTCGCCGCGAAGCGGATCACGCTCGACGGCCGCGACCTGACCGCGCCCTCCGACAACGAGACCCGCGCCATCCGCGGCTCGGTGATGGCGATGATCTTCCAGGACCCGCTGTCGTCGCTCAATCCGGTGCTGACGGTCGAGCGCCAGCTGGTCGAGGCGATCCGCCTGCACGAGGCTATCTCGAAGGCGGACGCCCGCCGCCGCGCGCTGGAACTGCTCGAGATGGTGCGCATTCCCGCCGCCGCGACGCGGCTCGCGGAATATCCGCACCGGCTTTCCGGCGGCATGCGCCAGCGCGTCATGATCGCCATGGCGCTCGCCGGGCGGCCGAAGCTGATCCTCGCCGACGAGCCGACAACGGCGCTCGACGTGACGATCTCCGGCCAGATCATCGATCTCCTGATGGAGCTGCAGCGCGATCTCGGCCTCGGCATGCTGTTCATCACGCATGATCTGCATGTCGTGCGCACGGTCGCGCATCGCGTCGCCGTCATGTACTCCGGCCGTATCGTCGAGACCGGCACGGTCGACGAGGTGTTCGCGACGCCGCGCCATCACTATACCGAGGGCCTGATCCAGGCGCGGCCGCATGGCAGCTTCGCCGTCGACGGCCATCGCCTGCGCGAGATCAACGGTACGGTGCCGGTGCCGGCGGCGCGACCGCCGGGCTGCGCCTTCGAGCCGCGCTGCGCCCGGGCCGAGGCCGACTGCCGTATGCAGCCGCCGGTCCTTTCCGCCGACCAGGATCCGGGGCGGGCCTTCGCCTGCTTCCATCCGCTCCAGGAGCGCGTCGCATGACCGAGCGGACAACCAAACGCCTCGCCATCGACGACATGGTCGTCGAGCATCGCAGCCGCGGTGGCATCGTCCATGCGGTGGCTGGCGTCAGCCTCGATCTGGCCGCCGGCGAGACGCTGGGCCTCGTCGGCGAATCCGGTTGCGGCAAGTCCTCGCTCGCCCGCGCCATCGTCGGGCTGAACACGCCGAAATCTGGCGCGATCCGCATCGACGACCTGCCGACCGACACGCGCCGGCGTGGCGCCCAGGCGCGGCAGATCCAGATGGTGTTCCAGGATCCCTATGGCTCGCTCAACCCGCGTTCGAGCGTGCGCGAGCTGGTCGAGGAGCCGCTCTCCGTGCACCGTCTGGGTAGCAAGGCCGAACGCCGGGCGCGCGCGAAAGAACTGCTCGAGCGCGTCGGCATCCCGCTCGCCATGCACGACCGGCTGCCGCACCAGCTTTCCGGCGGCCAGCGCCAGCGCGTCGGCATCGCCCGCGCCATCGCGCTCGAGCCGAAGATCATCATCTGCGACGAGCCGGTCTCGGCGCTCGACGTCTCGGTGCAGGCGCAGGTTCTGAACCTGCTGCTCGACCTGCAGCGCGAGCAGGACCTGACCTTCCTGTTCATCTCGCACGACCTCGAAGTGGTGCGGTACGTCTCGCACCGGATCGCCGTCATGTATCTCGGCGTCATCGTCGAGATCGGGCCGGCCGAGGGCATCTGGTCGCTGCCGCTGCATCCCTATACGCGCGCGCTGATGCAGACGGCGGGCGACGCCGAACGGGTGGCGGCGACCGGGCCGTTGGTGAAGCTCGCCAGCGAGTTGCCCAATCCCCTCAATCCGCCGAGCGGCTGTCGTTTCCGGACACGATGCCCTCTTGCCATCGAGCGCTGCGCCCGCGATGTTCCCTCGCTTGAGGATTTCGGCAACGGCCACCGCGTCGCCTGTCATCGCGCGCCGGAATGGGCGCCGCAGGCGATGTCGGGCGCGGCCTGACGACCGATCCGTGGAAAGGTGAAGCCATGACAACCCGTCGCGCATTCCAGTCCCTGGCCCACTGGGGCGCCTTCACCGCGCATGTCGAGGACGGCCGGCTTGTCGGCGTCTCGCCCTTCGCCGAGGATCCGCAGCCGAGCCCGCTGATCGAGGCATGGCCGGAGATGGTCTATGCCGAGAACCGCATCCGCAAGCCGTCGATCCGGCGCGGCTGGCTCGAGACGGTCGGGCGCGGCCTGCCGCATCCGGGGCACGGCCGCGGCGACGACACCTTCGTCGAGGTCTCCTGGGACGAGGCGCTCGGCCATGTGCAGCGCGAACTGGAGCGCGTGCGCCGCGAGCACGGCAATCCCTCGATCTTCGGCGGCTCCTATGGCTGGTCGAGCGCCGGTCGCCTGCATCATGCCCGGACCCTGATCCACCGCTTTCTGGCGTCGATCGGCGGCTGCACCGGCCAGGTCACCAATTACAGCTATGGCGCGGCGATGCGGCTGCTGCCGCATGTGCTCGGCGACATGGCGGCGGTGGCGGGCCCCGTCACCGACTGGCCGGCGATCCTCGAGAATTGCGAGCGCTTCGTCGCCATCGGCGGCATCGCCGGCAAGAACTGGCAGATCCAGTCCGGCGGCGCGGGCCTGCACCCCTATGGCGAATGGATGAAGCAGGCGGCGGCGAGCGGCGTCAGCTTTGTCAATGTCTCGCCGCTTCGCTCCGACACGGCCGACGTGCTCGACGCCGAGTGGATCCAGATCCGCCCTGGCACCGACATGGCGCTGATCCTCGCCACCGCCTGGCTGGTCCATGTCCGTGGCAAGACGGACATGGATTTCGTCAACCGCTACTGCGTCGGCTTCGACCGCTTCCTCGCCTATCTGCAGGGCGCCGACGACGGCGTCGTCAAGGATCCGGCATGGGCGTCTGATATCACCGGCCTCTCCGTCGAGGCGATCACGGCCTTCGCCGAGAGCCTGTTCGACCGCCGTGTCATGC
>JAEWAD010000455.1 GCA_023391905.1 Pseudomonadota bacterium
ATCCAGGCGACGGACGACAGCGCCGAAGCGTTCCGGGACGGCGGCATCGGCCTGACCGTCCGCGAGGGCGCGCTCTCGACCGACGCGGTCAAGATCTCGGCCGCCTAAGCAATCATCGCGCAGAGGGCATGCCCCTCTGCGCGATCCTGCCGCAACGGCTGGCTGCGCATTCAGGCCAGGACGGCGGCCAGGCTCCCGACCGTATCGCGCGTCGGCCTGTATTCCAGCCCGACCCAGCCGTCATAGCCGTTCGCCTGCAGCCAGCGCAGCCTCGCCTGCCAGTCGAGCTCGCCGGTCCCCGGTTCATGCCGGCCAGGCGTGTCGGCGAGATGCACGTGCGCGACGCGGTCGATGCGGCCGGCGAGGACGTCGCCGATAGCCTCCGACATCACGGCGGAATGGTAGATGTCGTAGAGAATGCGGATCTCGGGGCGGCCGACCTCGTCGATGAAGTCGAGCGCCTCGACGGTCGAGGGCAGGAAATAGCCGACATGGTCGACGAGCGTGTTGAGCGGCTCGACCGCGAGCGTCACGCCGGATCCGGCCAGGATGTCGGCCGCGCGGCCGAGGCAATCGACCAGCGCCTGCCGCTGCTCGGCACGGCTGCGGCCGGGCAGATCGGCGCCGGCCTGGGCGATCAGCACCGGCGCGCCGAGCCGCCTGGCGACGGCCAGCGACTGCCGAAGACCCTCCAGGAATTCGTCATGCCGCGCCGGATCGGTCAGCGGCACCATCGGCTCGGCGACCAGGCTGGTGAGCATGAGGCCAGTCTCGTCGAGCGCCGCCTCGATCGCGTCGATGTCCCGATTGCTCGAGCGCCAGAACTCGACGCCGCCGAGCCCGGCCTTCGCGGCCAGGCGAATGCGGTCGGCGAAGTCCGGCGCTTCGGCGGCGAAGAGCCATTCGATGCAGGCTGAGTATTTCATCCATCGTTTCCCATGCTGCGGCGCGTCGCTTGCCGATCAGCCGCGCCGCTCCTCCCGAGGCAGCGCATTGGCGACCACCGTGTGGCCCATGCGCGCGAGCAGGGATTGGGCGGCCCTATTGATCTCGGCCAGCAGACGGCGCTCGTCGAGCCCGACGAACACGCCGTTTTCCAGCACAAGCTTACCGTCGATGATCACGGTGTGAACCGACTTCGAGCGCGAGGCGTAGAAGAGATTGCGGATCATGTTGGTGACCGGGATCATCTCGGGCCGGTCCAGCGTGTGGATGACGATGTCGGCGCGCTTGCCGGCCTCCAGCGAGCCGATTTTGTCCTCCATGCCGGCGGCGCGGGCGCCGCCGCGGGTCGCCATGTAGAGCCCGTCCTCGGCGATCAGGTATCCGCGGTCGCCATGCGCCTCGCGCGCCGTCAGGACGGCCAGGCTCGCCTGCCGCCAGAGATCGAAATCGTTCGACCAGTTGGCGGAATCCGAACCGAGCGCGATGTTGGCGCCGCGCCGCCACAGCTCGGCGTGCCGGCCCTCGAAGCAGCCGCCATGCCCCCACATCATCGAGGCGGCCGGCGCCCAGGCGATGCTGGTGCCGCGATCGAGCAGAACGTCGCATTCGGCGTCGGTCAGGTGGTTGGCGTGGCCGAAGGTGACGTTGCGGTCGAGGAAGCCGATATCGTTGAGATGCAGCAGCGGATCCTTGCCGAAGCGCTGGCGGTCGGCGTCGGTATCGGCCTGACTGTAAGACTGGTGCAGGTTGAGCACGACGCCGGCGGCGTCGGCGCGCGCCTTCGCCTCCATCATCAGCGTCTCGCTCGCCGTGCCGAGGCCGAGGATCGCGACATGGCCGGTGACGAGCGCGTCCGGATCGGCATTGCGCGCGAGCTCGCCGCCCATCCGCTCCAGCGCTTCCTCGCGGGTCTTTGGCGCCTTGGCGAGTTCGGTCCGGACCCGCGCCTGCGCCGCGCAGGCGGGGCATCCGGCCTCGTGCGTCTCCAGCATGCCCTGTGCGAAACCCTGCGGCTGGTCCCAGATGAAGGCATCGCCAAGGATGGCGCGAATGCCGACCTGCTCGGCGGCGCGGGCCGCCATGGCGGGTTCCAACACGGTGCCGGCCTCGAGGAAGCAGGTGGTGCCGTTGCGGACCATCTCCATGCAGGCGAGGAGGACGGAGAGATACTCCTCCTCGTCGTTCACCGTGTTGAAGAACACGCTCTCGAAGGTGTCGAACGCATCGCCCTCGGAAAGCTGGTCCGGCAGGGCGCCGCGGAAGATCTGGAACGACGCATGCAGGTGGCATTCGACGAAGCCCGGATGCACCGGTGCGCCCTGCGCGTCGACGACCCGACCGGCCGCATAGCGGGCGGCGATCTCGGCATCGGGGCCGACGGCGAGGATGCGGCCGTCGCGGATCGCGACCGCGCCGTCCTCGAGGATCCGGCTCGCATCGTCCATGGTGATGACGTAGCCGTGGCGGATGATCAGATCCGCCGCAACCGGCGCGCGCGTGTCGGTCATTCGTTGTCTCCCAGCAGAAGCGTCGGCGCGGCGGGCGCCCAGACCAGTTTCACCGGATTGCCGATCGCGAGCCCCTCGGCCTCCTCGTCGCGCAGATCCGCCCAGACGGTCGTGCTGTCGGCGAGGACGGCGCCGACGCGGATCGAGCTGCCGAGATAGATGATCTCGGAGACCCTCCCCTCGACGCCACGCCCCTCCGGCACGGCCTCGTCGCGGGAGACCCGCACCGCCTCCGGCCGGATCGACAGGGCCGCGCGGGTGCCGACGGAGATGCCGGGCACGGACGCGACCGCGAGCCTTGTGCCGACGACGTCGAGCGTCGCCACCCCGTCGCGAACCGCCTGCACCGTGCCGCGCAGAAGGTTGGTCTGGCCGATGAAGTCCGAGACGAAGACATTGGCGGGGCGCCGGTAGATATCCTGCGGCGTGCCGACCTGGACGATGCGGCCCCGGTTCATGATGGCGATCCGGTCCGACATGACGAGCGCCTCGGTCTGGTCATGCGTGACGAAGACGAAGGTCGCCTCCAGCCGGCGCTGGATCGCCCTGAGTTCCAGCTGCATCTGCTGGCGCAGCTTCATGTCGAGCGCCGACATCGGCTCGTCGAGCAGCAGCACCTTGGGCTCG
>JAEWAD010000534.1 GCA_023391905.1 Pseudomonadota bacterium
GGACAGCCCTCTCGCGCGAGCGGATAGGGCCGGCCTGCCAGGCCGGCTCGCTCGACGTCGCACGCTCGCCGTCATCCCGGACGCAGCGAAGCGGAGATCCGGGATCCATTCAGCCGGGTTGCCGGCAGTTTGAAGGATCCTCGTTCTTCCCGCGAACCCGGCTGAATGGATCCCGGGTCAAGCCCGGGATGACGCTGGCGCATTGCGGTGCCGGCGGTGCCAAAAATGGGCGCAGGGGCGATTACACCCCCGGGCCCGACGCCTCGCGCAGGTAGCGGACCGGCTTTTCCGGCGCCAGCCCCATCGCGGCGCGGACGATCGCCTGCGCGTCGATGCCGTGGTGGCGGTAGAGGTCGGCGATCGTGCCGGTCTGGCCGAAATGCTCGACGCCGAGCGAGCGGGTGCGGTGGCCGCCGACCGCGCCGAGCCAGCCGAGCGTCGCCGGATGGCCGTCCAGCACGGTGACGATGCCGCAATGGCGCGGCAGCTCGGCGAACAGCCGCTCGACATGCGACTGGGCATGGACGAGGCCGCGCTCGCGGGCACGTCCCGCCGCCGTCCAGCCGGCGTTCAGCCGGTCGGCCGAGGTGATGGCGAGCAGGCCGATGTCGCGCCGGTCCTCGGCGAGCAGGCCGGTCGCCTCGATCGCCTCGGGCGCGACCGCGCCGGTATAGGCGATGATCATCTCGGCGTTGGGGCCGGGCTTGCGGAGCCAGTAGGCGCCGTCGACGATGGCGCGCGCGAGCTCGTCGTCGATCGTGCGGGTCGGCTGCTCGACGGGGCGCGTCGACAGGCGGAGATAGATCGAGCCGCCGGTCTGGTCGCGCAGCCAGGTGCGCTCGTCCGGGTCGCCGTCGCCGTTCCGCTGCATGTAGTCGAAGCCGAAGCGCATGATCGTCGCGAGTTCGTCGACGAAGGCCGGCTCGAAGGCGGCGAGCCCGTCCTGCGCCATGCCGATCAGCGGCGTGCCGATCGACTGGTGCGCGCCGCCCTCGGGCGCCAGCGTGATGCCGGACGGGGTGGCGACCAGCATGAAGCGCGCATCCTGGTAGCAGGCATAGTTCAGCGCATCGGCGCCACGATAGATGAACGGGTCGTAGAGCGTGCCGACCGGCAGCAGGCGCTCGCCATTGATGGAATGGCTGAGCCCCAGCGCCGACAGCATGAGAAACAGGTTCATCTCGGCGATGCCGAGTTCCAGATGCTGGCCGGACGGCGAGAATTCCCAGTTGAAGGTCGAGGGAATCCGCTCCGACTTGAACGTGTCCGCCATGTTCTCGAGCGCGAACAGGCCGCGCCGGTTCACCCAGGGACCGAGATTGGTCGAGACGGTGACGTCGGGTGAGGTCGTGACGATGCGATTGGCGAAGTCCGAAGTCTCGCGCGAGATCTCGTTCAGGATCTGGCCGAAGCCGGCCTGGGTCGAGAGTTCCTTGCCGCCGGTGCCGGGCGCCGGCAGCACGGCCGGCACGTCGATATGCGGTGCAACCGCCGCCTTTTCGCGCTGGTTGAACGGCGTCGCGTCGAGGAAGGCGCGCAGCTGTGCCGGGTCGGCGGCGAGGCCTTCGAACAGCTCCCATTCATGGCCCGGGCGCACGTTCATCGCGGTCCGGAACGCATCCATCTGGGTCGGGTTCATCAGGCCCGCATGGTTGTCCTTGTGGCCGGCGAGCGGCAGGCCGAAGCCCTTGATCGTGTAGGCGATGAAGCAGGTCGGCCGGTCGTGCTCGCCCGCCTTGGCGAAGGCCTCGAGCAGGGTCGGCAGGTCGTGCCCGGCGAGGTTGGTCATCAGCGTCGCCAGCTCGGCGTCGGAACGCGCCTCGATCAGCCTGGTGACAGGCCCCTGGTCGCCGATCTCGTCGAGCAGGCGCTTGCGCCACGCCGCGCCGCCCTGGAAGCAGAGCGCCGAATAGAGCTGGTTCGGGCAGTTGTCGATCCAGTCGCGGAGGCGTTCGCCGCCCGGCTCCTGGAACGCCGCCTCGAGCAGCACGCCGTATTTCAGGACGACGACGTCCCAGCCGAAATTCTGGAAGATCGCCTCGAAACGCTGCCACAGCCCCTCGCGCACCACGGCGTCGAGGCTCTGGCGGTTGTAGTCAACGATCCACCAGGTGTTGCGGAGGCCGTGCTTCCAGCCCTCGAGCAGGGCTTCAAAAATGTTGCCCTCGTCCATCTCGGCGTCGCCGACGAGCGCGATCATCCGTCCTTCCGGGCGATCCTTGGCGCTCCAGTCCTTGGCGCGGACATAGTCCTGCACCAGCGACGAGAACAGGGTCTGCGCCACGCCGAGGCCGACCGAGCCGGTCGAGAAGTCGACGCCGTCGACGTCCTTTGTCCGCGAGGGGTAGCTCTGCGCGCCCTTGTAGCCGCGGAAATTCTCCAGCTTCTCAAGCGTCTGGCGGCCGAGCAGGTACTGGATGGCGTGGAAGATCGGGCTCGCATGCGGCTTGACCGCGACCCGGTCCTGCGGCCGCAGCACGTCGAGATAGAGCGCCGTCATGATGGTGGCGAGCGAGGCGGACGACGCCTGGTGGCCGCCGATCTTCAAGCCGTCCGCATTGTCGCGAAGGTGGTTGGCGTTGTGGATGGTCCACGCCGCGAGCCAGAGGATCTTCTTCTCCAGCTCGGCCAGAAGGGCGAGCCGGTCCTCGGCGGAATGGGTGGTGGTGGGCGCGCTCGACATCGACGATCCTCCCGCGATCTCTATGGAAGCATGGACCGCGCGCGGGGCGCGGTCCAGTCTGGTTTGGTTGTGCGGCGGTGGGGTCGGGTCAGCCGATCCGGGCGCCGGTCGCGGTGTCGAACACATGGATGCGCTCGACCGGGAAGGCGACATGGACGGTGTCGCCGCGCTCGGCGAGGCCGCGCTCCAGCGAGAACGCCTTGACGTCGCTGCCGAAGGCGCTGGCGTGCAGGATCGTGCCGAAGCCGGTCGGCTCGACGAGGTCGATCCGGGCTTCGAAACCGCCGGGAAGCTCCCGGCCGACCAGCACGTGCTCGGGGCGGATGCCGAGCGTCACCTTGGTGCCCTCGGCGGTCGGCGCCGGGCCGGCGAGCGGCACGGAGATGCCCTGGCCGAGCTCGATGCGCGGCGCGCCGTCTGTGGCGCGGTAGGTGCCCTCGAACATGTTCATGGCCGGCGAGCCCATGAAGCCGGCGACGAACAGATTGGCCGGCCGGTCATAGAGGTCGAGCGGGCTGCCGACCTGCTGCACGACGCCGGCGTTCATGGCGACGATGCGGTCGGCCAGCGTCATC
>JAEWAD010000550.1 GCA_023391905.1 Pseudomonadota bacterium
GGTGTACTTGCCCTGCCAGGCGGCGACCATGCCGGCCTGGTCGTAGTAGTGGCTGTCGGCCGTGTTGTCCGAGAAGCAGTCATGCTCTTCCTCGGGATCGTGCAGGATCAGGCCGAGCTTCATGCGCTCGCCGGCCAGCTCGCCATAGGAGAGCGAGCCGATGCCGGTCAGGATCGTGGCGAGGCCGCCCTCGTCGCCCTTGTCGGCCAGCTGCTTGCGGGCTGCGCCGTCGGCCTGCCAGTTGCCGACCATCTCCTCGAGATCGGCGATCAGGAGATCGGTCGCGACCTTGAGATAGGTGGCGCGACGGTCGCAATTGCCGTTGGTGCAGTTCTTGGTGTCGAAGTCGCTGGCGGGGCGGTTGCCGGCGCCGGCGTCGGTGCCGTTCAGGTCCTGGCCCCAGAGCAGGAACTCGATGGCGTGGTAGCCGGTGGCGACATTCGCCTCGACGTCGCCGGCTTCCTGCAGCTTGCCGAGCAGCTCGGCGTTGATCACCGTCGCGTCGACCTTGTCGGGGCCGATCTGCAGCTCCTTGTTGGCGATGACGTTCGCCGTGTAGAGCGGGTTCGAATCCGAGCTGTCGCCGTAGCTCTTGGTGTCGACATAGTCGATCAGGCCCTCGTCGAGCGGCCAGGCGTTCACGCGGCCTTCCCAGTCATCGACGATGGCGTTGCCGAAGCGGTAGACCTCGGTCTGCTGATAGGCCGGGCGCGAAGCCTTCCAGGCGGCGCGGGCGGCGGCCAGCGTCTCGTCGGTCGGGTTGGCGATCAGCGCGTCGACGGCGACGTTCAGCGCCTTGGCGCCGGTCAGCGCGTCCTCGTACTTGGCCTGGGCGATGTCGCCATAATTCTTCAGCACGGCGCTGGCGGTCGGGGCGTCGGCCGCGAACGCCGGCAGGGCGGTCGAAAGCGCCAGCGCCGCGGTGGCGGCGAGAAGGATCTTCTTCATTTTCACAATCGTCTCCGGTGTGTGAAATCGTGCGGTGAATTCAGTGGAAGTGGCGGCGGCAGGGGCGGGTGCCGATCTCGCGGATCACGGCCCCCGGCACGGGAATCAGAATCTGGCCGGTCTCGGCGAGCGTGTCGGCGAAGGCGCGGGTCGCCCGCGCGACGTCCGCCCGCCCCTCCGGCGGCACCAGGCGGCGGAGGGCCTGTTCGAGGCTTTCGTCGTCATGGTTCTGGCAGGCGGCGATCATCGTCACCGCGAAGCATTCGTCCCGGCAGAGGCGGAGACATTCGGACGGCGACAGGTCGGCGGGCCGATCCATCCAGCTCCGCAGCGTGTCGACCCAATGGGCCAGCGAGGCGAGGACGCGGGCTCCCTCGGTGATGCCGAGCTCCTCCGCATAGAGGTTGGCGGCGCGCTCCCAGCAGGTGAAGGAGCCGCGCTCGCAGCCCTGCATCCAGCGGCGGAAGCCTTCGACGACGAGCTTTTCCGGGGAACGCTCCAGGTAGCGGGTGGTCACGGCGCCGGAGGCGTCGATCGGAATCCGCGTCGCCATCAGCCGGCGCTCCGGTAGCGGGCGGGGCCGGGCGTTGCAATCGCGGATCTGAACCTCGGGACCATCGTCCACTCCAATCGGCAGCCTTTCGCGGCCGTCAAAGGGCGTTATCGGCGCGCCTGGGCGGCGCGGTCGGCCGAGGTTTGAACCCGTTGCGAGATCAAGTCAAGAATATGTAACAGTCTGAAATTATTCTAATTCCAGTATTGCCAAGCATTGCCGTGTCGAATGCTTGGCTTGGATTGGTGCGATGTTTGATCGAGATCAACAAACCGCCAGCTGACGCTGTGGCGCTTTGTCCCGCCAGGGTTGCGGACGGATGCCGCCGTTGCATCCCCATGCCTCGCATGCGGCGGTGCAGAAGTCGCGCGCCGGGGCTTGCGCCGGATGAAATGATATAACATAACGTTTGCATCGACCGCAGGACGAGATGGAATGACGGAGTTGCGCGACAGCGTCGGCAGGACGGACGGGCAGGGGGCGCCCGGGCACCGGGACCATGATCCCCATGGTCACGGCCATACTCACGCCCATGCCCATCCCCATGCCGGCAGTCACGATCATGACCACGGCCATGCCGCGCGTGGCCGCGTCACCGCGTCGGGCGCAATTGCCATTGCCCCGCCGCGCGTTCGCCATTCGATGTTCCTCGCCTCCGCGCTGGAGCGTCTGGTCATCTCGGTGCTCCTGATCGGGCTGATCTGGGCCGGCATCCTCTGGGCGATCGCGTGACATCATGCTGAAGATCTCCGCGCCCGCCGTCCGCGTCGACAATCTGACCCTTTCCTATCGGCGCCATCCCGCCGTCCACCATGTCTCCGGCGAGTTCAGCCCCGGCTCGTTCACGGCGATCTTCGGGCCGAACGGCGCCGGCAAGTCGACCCTGCTCAAGGGCATCGTCGGCCTGATCAAGCCGGACAGCGGCCGCGTCGTGCTCGACGGCGTCGCGCGCCACGATATCGGCTACCTGCCGCAGCAGAGCGCGCTCGACCGCTCCTTCCCGATGCGCGTGCTCGACGTCGCCGCCATGGGGCTCTGGCGCAAGGCCGGCATCTTCCGCGCCATCGGCCGCAAGTCGCTCGACCATGTCGAGGCGGCGCTGGCCTCGGTCGGGCTCACGGGCTTCGAGGACCGCCTGATCGGTACATTGTCCGGCGGCCAGTTCCAGCGCGCTCTGTTCGCGCGGCTGCTGTTGCAGGACGCTCGGCTGATCCTGCTCGACGAACCGTTCACGGCGATCGACGCGCGCACCTGCGACGACCTGCTGGCGCTGATCGCGCGCTGGCATGCCGAGGGCCGGACGGTCGTCACCGTGCTGCACGACCTCGAGCTGGTGCGCGAGCACATCCCCGAGACGCTGCTGCTCGCTCGCGAGAAGGTGGCGTGGGGGCCGACGGCGGAAGTGCTCACCGACGAGAACCTCGCCCGCGCCCGGCATCTGCACGAGGCGTTCGAGGACGATGCCGAACTTTGCGAGATGCCCGCGTGATGAGTTTTTATGACCTGCTGTTCGGGCCGTTCGCCGAGTTCGGCTTCATGCGCCGCGCCCTGATGGGCTGCGTCGCGCTCTCGATCTCGGGCGCGCCGATCGGCGTGTTCCTGGTGCTGCGCCGGATGAGCCTGATGGGCGACGTGATGGCGCATGCGATCCTGCCCGGCGCGGCGATCGGCTTCCTGCTCTCCGGCTTCTCGCTGTTCGCGATGACGGCGGGTGGCGTGATCGCGGGATTGCTGGTGGCGCTCGGCGCCGGCGCGATCGCCCGCACGACACCGCTGCGCGAGGACGCGAGCTTCGCCGCCTTCTATCTCGTCTCGCTCGGCCTCGGCGTGATGATCGTCTCGATCCGCGGCTCCAACATCGATCTCCTGCATGTGCTGTTCGGCAACGTGCTGGCGCTCGACGATCCCTCGCTGTTCCTGATCGGCGGCATCGCCACGGTGACGCTGCTGGCGCTGGCGCTGATCTACCGCCTGCTGGTGGCGGAATGCTTCGATCCCGGCTTCCTGAAGAGCGTCGGCGGCGCCGGAGGCCTGGCGCATTTCCTGTTCCTGGCGCTGGTCGTGCTCAACCTCGTCGGCGGCTTCAACGCCCTCGGCACGCTGATGGTGGTCGGCCTGATCGTGCTGCCGGCGGCCTCGGCGCGCTTCTGGAGCGAAACCGTGCCGGGCCAGATCGGCGCGGCGGCCGTGATCGGCATCGTCTCGTCCGCCGCTGGCCTCCTCATCTCCTACCACGGTGAACTGCCCACCTCGCCGGCCATCATCCTGGTCGCCGGCGCGATCCATGCCGTGTCGATCCTTGCCGGGCGGCACGGAAGCTTTGTCCACCAGGCCCTTCACGCGCGGCATTTGCGCGGCTGAAGCGCCCCTCACTCCCAGGAGTTCGACCCAATGAAGTCATCCCCATGGCTCATCGCGGCGGCGCTTGCCTTGAGCGTCGCGCTCCCCGCAGAGGCGGCTGAAAAGCTCAAGGTCGTCGCCAGCTTCTCGATCCTCGGCGATATCGTCTCCGAGGTCGGCGGCGACCACGTCGAGGTCCGCACGCTGGTCGGTCCCGACGGCGACGCGCATACGTTCGAGCCGAGCCCGTCCGACGCCAAGGCGCTCGGCGCGGCGGCCGTGCTGGTCGAGAACGGCATGGGGCTGGAGGGCTGGATCGGCCGTCTCGTCACCGTTTCGGGCTTCAAGGGCGAGCGGGTCGAGGCGTCGAAGGGCATCCAGCCGCTCGCCTGGAAGGGCGGCGAGGAGGGCCATGACGCGCATGAGGGCCATGACGCGCATGAGGGGCACGACCACGCCGAGAAGGATCATGCCGACGAGGGGCATGACGGCCACGACCATGACGCGCATGCCGGCCATTCGCACGATGTCGATCCGCATGCCTGGCAGGATCCGAAGAACGGCATCGTCTATGTGAAGAACATCGTCGCCGGGCTGAGCGCGGCGGATCCCGCCCATGCCGCCGACTACAAGGCGCGTGGCGAGACGCTTTCGGCCGAGCTCGCGGCGGTCGACGCCAGGCTGAAGGCCGAGTTCGCCGCGGTGCCCGAGGCGCGGCGCAAGATCGTCACCAGCCACGACGCCTTCGGCTATTTCGCCAATGCCTATGGCATCCAGTTCGTGGCGCCCGAGGGCGTCAGCACCGAGAGCGAGGCCTCCGCCGCCGACGTCGCCAAGATCATCCGCCAGATCAAGGCGGAGAACATCACGGCGCTGTTCGCCGAGAACATCACCGACCCGCGGCTCCTGAACCAGATCGCGCGCGAGACCGGCGTGAAGGTCGGCGGCGCGCTCTATTCCGACGCGCTGTCGCCGCCGGACGGCCCGGCGCCGACCTATCTGAAGATGTTCGAGAACAACGGCGCGGCGCTGCTCGCGGCGATGAAGGAGTAGGACAGGGCACCTCTTTCATCTCTCCCTGAGGGAGAGGTCGACGGCCACAGGCCGGCGGGTGAGGGTTTACGGCCTCACCGGAGGGTTCCCTAAACCCTCTCCCGGACCTGCGGTCCGACCTCCCCCTCAGGGGGAGGTGTAAGAGAAGAGTGCAGTCCGCCAAGCGTCCTCAGTAGACGTACGGGATCAGGCGCGCCGTCTTGCGGGAATAGTCGCGATAGGTGGCGCCGAAGGTGTCGAGCATCAGCTTTTCTTCCTTCTTCACGCGGAAGAAATAGAGGATGCCGATGCCGACCAGGCCGGCGAGGCCGACGAACCAGTTCTGCAGCAGCAGCGCCTGCGCGATCGCCATCAGCCAGAACGAGACGTACATCGGGTGGCGCACATAGTGGTAGACGCCGCTCGTCACCAGCGTGTGCTTGGCGCGGATCTCCAGCGTCGCCGACCAGTTGTGGCCGAGATCCTTGTGGCTTCTATAGAAGAACCAGAGATAGGCGATCGCCGCGACGACGCCGAGCCAGGCGGCGACCGGCGAGAAGGGCAGGTTGGCGCTCTTCGGGAAGCCCATGCCGGTCAGCGCCCAGATCGCCGGGATCAGGCCGACGCCGACCACCGAGATCGCGACCAGCGTCTGCTGGCTCGAACGATCGCGCGAATCCACGATCTTGTGCTTCCGCGACCGGCGCTGGTGCGGGTAGCGGATGATGTACCAGATCACCAGCGCGGCAACCCAGCAGATCGTGGCGGCAAATTGCGTCATGTCGTCCTCTCAAGTCCCTGGGGTCTGCCGCCTTTGGCCTGCGCGTCTTCCTGCGGCGGAAAGCGGTCGCGAAGCCGCACCGGACCGCAGCATATCGAGAAGAAGTCATAGAAGTAGCGGCGCGTATTGCCCATGACGAACTGATAATGCACACGGAAAAGGCTGTTGCGGATGCGGCTGTAGTCCTCCGGCGACAGCATCTCGCGGATGCGCACGTTGAGGACGGAAGGGAAGGACCGTCCCGGCGCCTTCGGCAACCGCATCAGCCGGGCCGGGTCGGTCTTGTAGAAATTGACCACGTCGGTCAGCGCCTGGAATTCCAGCCAGTCGATGCCGCCGGCAGCCTGGACGCGGGCGATCCGTTCGCGCAGCTGCTTGGCCGCCGGGTGCAGGCCGAGCTGCAGCACGCAGGAGCCGACGGTGATGATCGAAAGCGGCGCGCCGCGCCGGGCAAGGTCGGGATCGCGGGCCAAAGCGCGCTCGACCGCCTCGAGCGCGAAGACGCTGCCCTGGCTGTGGC
>JAEWAD010000565.1 GCA_023391905.1 Pseudomonadota bacterium
ACGATCATCTTCGCCGCCGTCGCCATCCTGACCTGGGCGATCCTGCGCTTCACCACCTTCGGCCACCACGTCTACATCGTCGGCGGCAACAAGCTGGCGGCCCGCCTCGCCGGCATCAATGTCGACCGCGTCACCATCCTGACCTACGGCCTTGGCGGCCTGTTCGCCGGCATCGCCGGCGTGGTGCTGCTCGGCCAGACCAATATCGGCCAGCCGGCCAGCGCGGCCGACTGGCCGCTGACGGCGATCGCCGCCGTGGTCGTCGGCGGCGTGCCGCTCAGCGGCGGCGTCGGCAAGGTCGGCGGCGCCGTCCTCGGCACGCTTCTGCTCGGCATCATCGCCAACGCCCTCAACCTGCTCGGTGTCTCACCCTTCTGGCAGCCCGCCGTCACCGGCGCGGTCATCCTCGTCGCCGTGGGCATCGACAGCTACCAGCGCCGCCGGCTCGAGCGGCGCTGATCCGGACTTCAAGAGGAGGAGAATGACATGACGACTTCCATCACCAGACGCCTCATGCTCGGCCTTGCCGGCGCGACCATGCTCGCCCTCGGCGGCACGGCCGCGCAGGCCGCCGACGCGCCCCGCATCGGCTTCATGATCTGGAACACCTCGGTTCCGTTCTATTCGAACCTGATCAAGACGGCCGAGCAGACCGCCAAGGATCTCGGCGTCGAGCTGAACATCCAGAGCGGCAATGGCGACCTCGCGACCCAGATCTCGGTCGTGCAGCAGTTCATCGCCCAGGACGTCGACATGATCCTGATCGCCCCGAGCGATCCGCAGGGCATCGTGCCGGTGATCCGCCAGGCGACCGCCGCCGAGATCCCGGTCATGGCCGTCAACACCACGGCCGACACGACGACCGGCGCCAAGCTCGTCACCTATGTCGGCGTCGACGACTTCGTCTTCGGCCAGCGCCAGGGCGAACTGCTCGCGCAGGCCGTCGGCGAGAAGGCCAAGGTCGCCTACATCCTCGGCAAGCTCGGCACCTCGGCCCAGCTCGCCCGCGAGGCCGGCCTGATGGACACGCTGAAGAAGCATCCCGGCATCGAGATCATCGAGAAGCAGGCCGCCGACTGGGACAATTCGAAGGCGCTCGCCATCACCCAGGACTTCCTGAGCAAGTACCCGAAGGGCGAGCTCGACGCGATCGTCGACCAGGGTCCGGAAGGCGTCAACGGCGCGCAGTTCGCCGCCGAAAACGGCCGCACCGACGTCAAGTTCATCATGGGCGACTACCCGGCCGACGTCCGCAACGCGATCATCAAGGGCACTGTCCTCGGCACGGTGAACCAGGATCCGGCGCCGCAGGGCAAGTTCGCCATCGAGGATGCCGTCAAGTACCTCGCCGGCAAGGCTTCCGAAGTGCCCTCGCCGAACCACTATCTCGACCTGCCGATCATCACGAAGGACAATGTCGAGCAGCATCCGGCGGCCTGGGGCGGCTGATCACCATGTCTGAAGGGACCCGCACGATGCTACTGGACATGCAGCAGATCCGGAAAAGCTTTGCAGCCGGACCGGTCCTGCACGGCGTGAACTTCCAGCTCGCGCGGGGCCAGATCCACGCTCTTGTCGGCCACAACGGGGCCGGCAAGAGCACCCTGATGAAGACGCTCGGCGGCAATTTCGCCGATTACGACGGCAAGATCGTCCTCGACGGCGAGGAAGTCACGCTTCACACGCCGAAGCAGGCGCTCGAGAAGGGCGTCGCCATGATCTACCAGGACTTCTCGCTGATCCCCGACCTTTCCGTCGCCGACAATATCGGCCTCGGCCGCGATCCGCGCGGCGCCCTGCCCGGCCTGATCTCGCATTCGGCGCTGCGCAGGCGATCGGCCGAAGAAGCCGAGGCGGTCGGCATCCGGCTGCCGATGGATACGCCGGTCCGCCAGCTCGGCGTCGCCGAGCAGCAGCTGACCGAGATCGTGCGCGCCTGCTCGCAGAACGCCCGCATCCTCGTCATGGACGAGCCGACGGCCCGCCTGGCGCCGGCCGAACGCCAGCACCTGTTCGACGTCATGCGCAACATGGCGCGGAACCGCGGCGTCGGCATCATCTATATCAGCCATTTCCTCGAGGAGATCCGCGAGGCCTGCGACGCCGTCACCGTCATGCGCGACGGCCGGATCGTCGAGACCGGCGCGGCTTCAGCCTATTCGGTGCAGGACCTCGCCCGTCTGCTCGTCGGCCACGACGAGATCGCCACCATCGCGTCGACCTCGCCGCCGCGCGGCAAGACCGGCGCGCCCCTGCTCGAGATCGAAGGCCTCGCGGTCGCCGGCCGCCCGCCCGTCGATCTCGCGATCGGCGCCGGCGAGATCATCGGCATCGCCGGCCTGATCGGCTCGGGCCGGACCCGCCTGGCGCGCGCCATCATCGGCGACGTCGCCGCCGCCGGCCGGGTCCGCCTCGCCGGACGCGACCTTGCGCGCCGGACCCCGCAGCGCTCGGCCGACGCGGGGCTCGTCATGGTGCCGGAGGATCGCAAGGTGAGCGGCCTGGCGCTCGCCTCGGATATCGAGGAAAACATGGCAGCGACGGCGCTCGCCCCTCGCCTCTCGCGCTTCGGCATCATCCGCGCCCGCGAGAAGCGCGCCCTCGTCGAGAGCCTGATCGCGAAATTCGGCATCCGCCCGCCGGACCGCAAGCGCGCCGTCGGCACGCTCTCCGGCGGCAATGCCCAGAAGGTGCTGGTCGCCCGCGCGGTCGCGGCGCGTCCGAAGGCGATGATCCTCGACCAGCCGACCGCCGGCGTCGATGTCGGCGCCAAGGGCGAGCTGCACAAGCTGGTGGAGCTGAACGCTGCCGAGGGCGCGGCGATCCTGCTGATCTCCGACGATCTCGACGAGATCCTCGCGCTCAGCCACCGCGTCGCCGTCATGGTTGGCGGCCGGATCAAGGACGTGCTGCCGCGCGAAGGCCTCGACCGCGCGAGCCTGCTCGCCGCGATCAGCCAGGGCGCGCCGGCGGCCTGATCTCGCGCCCTCCGGGAGTTTTCCGACATGATCCCGAAAGCAAGAAAGCCCCGAAGCCTGCGCTTCGGGGCCATGTCGCGGGGGTCAGCGTCGGAACTGGCTCAGGCGATCGAGGATCGCGTCGCCTTCGGACGTCCCCTTCATCGAGATCAGATAGTTCAGCGTGAAGACGCAGAGCCCCTCGACCGGGCTCTTCGCCACCGCGTCGATCATGCGACCGAATTCCGCCGCCTCGATCACCGGCGAGCGGCCCCGCCCGGCATGCATGCCTTCCAGATAGAGCGCCTTGGCCTGCACCGTGCAGATCGCGGCGGCACCGCTGCGAGCACGGATGTCGGTCGCGACATTGGCCGGCCATTCCGCCTCGCGGCCCATGATCTGGTGATAGGCCATGACCTCGAAGATATCGACGACCTCGGCCAGCAGGCGCGGGTCCTGGCCGAACACGTCGGTGACGCAATGGTCAAAATCATCGGCGAAGAACGGCAGCGTGTTGATCGAGATCTCGACGTCGCCCTTGACCGCGCGGACCGCGTCGCGGATCCGACGGATGGCACCGACCGTCGTCGCGCATTTATAGGCCGTCCATTCCTCGCGATGGTGCCGCGCGATCGTCGCCGCCGCCGCGACGGGGTCGGAGGTGTCGAGCGTCAGGCCGGTCGCCCTGGCGAAGCGGTCGAGCGTCTGCGGCGCGTAGCAATATTCCGGCTTGTCGGCGCGCCGGTCGCCGGGCAGCCAGGTTTCCCAGAAGCCGGGCCAGCGGATGAAGCCGAGATGCACGACGTCCGGCGTCAGCGCCGCGACGCCCTTTTCCAGCAGGTCGATCTTGTGGGCGAGATTGGCTTCGCGATCCGGCGGCACGCCGATGTACCAGTCCTGCTTCTCCTCGACCTTGCCGAACTGGTCGATCGGCAGCTGCTCGGGATGGGCGGCGATGTAGTCGGGGTCGAAGCAGATGTTGAGACAGGAGAAATAGCCGATCCCGCGCGCCGCCAGCGCCTTGCGGACGGCGACGTCGTCGAGCGTCGCATAGCGCGCGACATCCGCCGGCGTCACCCGGCTCGGCACCGCCGAATCCTGCATGGGCAGATAGCGGCTCTGGGCGATGACATAGGTGATGTTCCAGCTGGCGAGCAGGTCGGCCAGCTGGTCCGGCTCCATGCCCTGCCTGATGTACCAGTCATTGTCATAAATCTTCACGCCGCTGCGCAGGTTTATGCTTCGCGTAGCCGAACCCATCGCTCACCTCCCAATATAGATTTAGATCCAATCCATCCCACAGGAACGCCAGAAGATCAACTTTAGACAACCCAGACAACACACCTATCTACAATCGAATATACTGAGAATCGGCAAGTTTTAATACTTTGCCGAGCGCGAATTCTGTCTGTATTTGCAAGAGAGGCAAAGACGGACACCTCCACGACGCCAGGCTCGCCGAGCTCACGGAAATGCCCCAAGCCGGGGAGCTCGCGCCGAAGCGCCCCGGCCTGGATCGTGCACGCCCGGGAATTGCCGGCGCGGACGCAGGATCCCGCTCGCAATTGCCGGCGGCGCGGTCATCATGTCCCGCCTGCGTGTTCCGAAGTCGAATCAACGGGATCGGCGCCGACGCCATCGGGAGGATGGCCGGACGGTGCCGCAAGCGCCTTGAACCCTACGGGAGGATCCGATGTATTTTGAGATGTTTCGTCTGGACGGCCAGGTTGCCCTGATCAGCGGCGGCCTTCGCGGGCTCGGGCTGGCGATCGCCGAAGCGTTCGGCGAGGCAGGCGCGCATCTCGTGCTGTCGTCGCGGACGCCCAATCCCGCCGCCCTCGATGCGCTGCGGGCGAAGGGGTACGGCGTCGACTATCACCAGGCCGACCTGCGGGAGCCCGGGGCGGCCGCGAAGCTCGTCGAGGCGGCGCTCGCCCATAACGGCCGGCTCGACATCCAGGTGAACAATGCCGGCATCGCCGACCACGGCCCGACGCACGAATTCTCGGACGAACGCCTGCAGGAGACGATGGGCATCAATTTCGATGCCGTGTTCCGGTGCTGCCGCGCCGCGCTGGCGCCGATGATCGCGCAGCAGAGCGGCGTCATCCTCAACATCGGATCGGTCGCCGGCGACGTCTCGCTGATCCCGCAGCCGCAGGCCGCCTACAGCGCCTCCAAGGCCGCCGTCCACATGCTGACGCGCAGCCTCGCCAGCGACTATGCCAAGGACAACATCCGCATCAACGCCCTCGCCCCCGGCTATATCGAGACCGACATGACCAAGGGCGGCCTCGAGGACCCCGACATGGCGCCGGTCTGGAAGGCGATGACGCCGATGGGCCGCCCCGGCCGCCCGGAGGAAATCGGTTCGGCGGCGCTGTTCCTCTGCTCGCCGGCCTCGAGCTACGTCACCGGCGAGGTGCTCGCCGTCAATGGCGGCTACACCACCCGCTAGCTGCCGACGCGCCGGGAGCGCCAAGCGATTGCCGCCCGCCGGAGGATGCGGGCGGCAGTCCCACCGCGCCAGGACATCCTGAGGTAGCGAGGCGCCGCGTCTGCTAGCTTTCGGGACCGTCTCGGCTATGGTGCTGGAAAGATTGCAGATTGGGGGGAACCAAGACGTGACGGCCACACGATCCAATGCCGACGAACTGACCAAGCTCGCGTTCGAGAACTGCCTCTTCCCGGTGATCGACCAGGAGACGGTCCGGCGCGAAGGCCCCCGCATCTATGTGAAGGGCGACGGCATCGAGCTCACCGACCTCGCCGGCAACACGATGCTCGACATGATGGGCTCGCACACGCGCGCGAATTCGCTCGGCTACGGCAATCGCGAGATCGCCCAGGCGGTGTTCGACCAGATGACGGCGGTCCATTATGTCGGCACCACCAGCCATTTCGCCGAGCCGACCATCCGCCTCGCCGCCAGCCTGGCGGAGCTGACGCCGGGCGCGCTCAAGCGCGTCGCCTTCACCTCGGGCGGCTCGGAATCGGTCGAGACGGCGCTGAAGCTCGCCAAGCAGTACCAGCGCGAGAGCGGCAACAAGCCCCGCGCCTACAAGACCATCTCGCGCTGGAACGCCTATCACGGCTCCAGCATGGGGGCGCTGTCGGTCACCGACTGGCTGGCGGTGCGCGAGATCTTCGAGCCGCGCGTGCCGGGGCACAGCTTCATCCCCAACCCGACCCGCTACCGCAATCCGTTCGGCATGGAGGAGGAGGCGTATTTCGAGCTTTGCGCCACCTATCTCGAGCGCGAGATCGAGCTGCAGGGGCCCGACACGGTCTCCGCCTTTATCGGCGAGCCGGTGATGCAGGCGAACGGCGTGCAGGTGCCGAGCCGCCACTATTGGGAGCGCGTGCGCGAGATCTGCGACAAGCACGGCGTGCTCCTGATCGCCGACGAGGTGATCACCGGCTTCGGCCGCACCGGCACCTGGTTCGCCTGCGAGCATTTCGGGCTCGAGCCGGACATCCTGACCATGGCCAAGGCGCTGAGCGGCGGCTATGCGCCGATCGGCGCCGTCATCACGTCAGACGCGATCGCCGACGCGATCCCGATGCTGCGCCATGTCCACACCTTCGCGGGGCACGCCAGCGCCGCGGCGGCGGCCAATGCGGCCATCGCCATCAAGCGCCGCGACGGCTTGATCGATGACGCGCGCGAGAACGGCGCCTATTTCGGCGCCGAGCTCAAGGCGGCGCTCGAATCCCATCCGATCGTCGGGCAGGTGCGCGGCCTCGGCCTCTGGCATTGCGTCGACTTCACCGCCGATCGCGCCACCAAGGCCAAGTTCGAGGACGACACCGTCTCGGTCATCGTCGAGCGGATGCGCGCCCATGGCGTGCTCGCCTGCCGGATCGGCACGGCGCTCGAGATGTCACCGCCGCTGATCACGACACGGTCGCAGCTCGACACCGCGGTCGAGGTCTGCGCCCGCGCCGTCCACGAAGTGGCCCGCGAGCGCGGTCTCGCCTGACAATCGCCAGGCCTGGCGCCCTTCCGGGCGTCAGGCCAGCCTGGCGTGCCTCCGGTTCCGCAGCCTGCGGAACAGGATCGGCAGGGCGATGACGACGATCAGCAGCGTGCCGGTGAAGATCGACATCACGATGCCGGGCACGTTGAGCAGGCCGAGGCCGAAGGTCATCAGCCCCATGATGAAGGCGGCCAGCACCACGCCGAGGATGCCGCCGGCGCCGCCGAGGATGTTGACGCCGCCCAGCACCACCATGGTGATGACCTCGAGCTCCCAGCCCTGGGCGATCGCCGGGCGGGTCGAGCCGAGCCGCGAGGTCAGAAGCACCGCCGCGATGCCCGACATCAGGCCGGTGAGGCAGAACAGCATGAACTTGATCCGCCCGACGCGCAGTCCGGAGAATTGCGCCGCCACGTGATTATTGCCGATGGCGAAGATGCGCCGGCCGAAACTGGTACGGTGCAGCAGGAAATAGTAGAGCGCCGCCGCCGCCAGGAAGAGCGCCAGTTCGAACGAGATCACCCAGAACACGTAGCCCTGGCCGAAATAGCCGAAGCTGGCCGGATAACCCTTGAACACGCCGTCGCCCAGGATGATGTAGCTGACGCCGCGGAAGAGGCTCATCGTGCCGATGGTGACGACGATCGAAGGCAGCCCGAGCCGGGTGACCAGGAAGCCGTTGAAGGCGCCGCAGAGCAGGCCGGTGCCGATGCCGATGGCGACGAGGCCAGGCGTGCCGACGCCGTATTGCGCGGCGAGGCCCATGAAGGTCGAGCAGAGCGCGATGATCGAGGCGACCGACAGGTCGATCTCGCCGCTGATGATCAGAAGCGCCATCGCCAGCGCGATCAGCGCCTTCTCGGTGAAGTTGAAGGTGAGGTCCGACAGGCTCCACGCATTGAGGAAATAGGGCGAGGCGAAGCTGTTCGCGACGAAGATCGCCACGGCCACGGCGAGCAGCAGCATTTCCCAGGACAGGAGCCGCGCGCGCAGCGGGCTCCCCAGCCGGTCGGGGATATGGCGCGGCACGGCGGCGTCGATGGACGTATGCTCGTTCATGCCGCGTGCTCCGCCTGCTTGAGAATGATGCGGCCACGCTTGCGTTCGGTGCGGGCGTTGAAGATCACGGCGAGCAGGATCGCCAGGCCCGAGATCGCCATCTGCCAGAAGGGCGAGATGTTGACCACCGGCAGGGCGTTGTTGACGACGCCGAGGAACAGCGCGCCGAGCACCGCGCCGGCCACTGTCCCGATGCCGCCGGCGATCGAGACGCCGCCGATCACGCAGGCGGCGATGATGGTCAGCTCGAAGCCGCCGGCCACGTCGACATAGGCGACGGCATAGCGGGCGATCCAGAGATAGCCGGCGACGCCGGAGACCAGGCCCGACACGCAGAACGCGATGAAGCGCGTCCGCCCCACGTCGATGCCGACATAGGTGGCGGCGGTCGGGTTGATGCCGGTGGCGTAGAAGGATCGGCCGAGCGAGGTGCGCGTCATCAGAACGTAGAACAGGCCGACGGCCACGATGGCGAACCAGCTCAGCACCGTGATGCCGCCGAGATCGGCGCGCGGCAGGGCCTTGAAGGCATCCGTCATCTGGTGCGCGTTGACCCAGGATCCGCCGGCGATGACGAAGATCAGGCCGCGATAGATGGTCAGCGTGCCGAGCGTGACGACGATCGGCGGGATGTTGAGCTTCCAGACCAGCACGCCGTTGATGGCGCCGAGCAGCGTGCCGAACAGGGCTGCGACCAGCACCAGGACCGGGATCGGCAGGCCGGGCAGCGCCACGTTGAGCAGCGCCACCACCATGCCGCTCAGCGCCAGGTTGGCGGCCATCGACAGATCGATCGAGCGGGTCAGGATCACGACCATCTGGCCGAGCGCCAGCATGATCAGGATCGAGGTGTCGTTGAAGATGTTGGCGAGGCTGGGCAGCTGGATGAAACTCGGTGAGCGTAGCGAAACCAGCCACACCGCCCCCACGATGACCGCGAGGAGCCAAAACTCGCGCTGTTTCAGCAGCGCCTTCATGCGTCTTCTCCCCGGATGCCGGCGGCGGCGCTGACCAGCGCCTCGGCCGAGAGATCCTTGTTTTCAAGCGTCGTGACCATCCGGCCCTCGCGCATCACGACGATGCGGTCCGACATGCCCATCACCTCGGGCAGTTCGGACGAAACCATGATCACGGCCAGGCCCTGCGCCACCAGCTCGCCCATGAACTGATGCACGGCGGCCTTGGAACCGATGTCGATGCCCTTGGTCGGCTCGTCGAGAATGATGACCTTCGGGCCCGTCGCCAGCCATTTGGCGATGACCACCTTCTGCTGGTTGCCGCCCGACAGCGTGCCGACGTCCTGGCTCAGCGACGAGGCGCGCAGGTCGAGCCGCTCGGTATAGGCGCGGGCGAGGTCGAACTCCTCCTTGAGCCGCAGCACGCCATGCAGGCTGGTGCGCTTCAGCGAGGGCAGCGAGACGTTCTCGAAGATCGGCAGGCCGATGACGACGCCCTGCTTGCCGCGCTCCTCCGGCACATAGACGATGCCGGCATTGACGGCATCCGCCGGCGATTGCGGCGTGATGGCCTGGCCGTCGAGCACGATGCTGCCGCGCGACGGCCGGGTGAGCCCGAACAGCGCCTGCATGACCTCGCTGCGGCCGGCGCCGACGAGGCCGTAGAAGCCGAGGATCTCGCCCCGCCGCAATTCGAAATCGATGCCGTCGAATTCGGTCGGGTGGCTGAGGTCCTCGACCTTCAGCACCGTCTCGCCGGGCGCGGCGACATGCTTCGGGAAGATCTGGTCGACCGAGCGGCCGACCATCATCTTGACGATTTCCGCCTGCGGCGTTTCCGGCAGCATGCCGGCGCCGACCTTCTGGCCGTCGCGGAACACCGCATAGCGGTCGGAGATGCGGTAGATCTCGTCGAACTTGTGGCTGATGAACAGGATGCCCTTGCCGTCGGCCTTCAGCATCTCGATCAGCGTGAAGAGCTCGCCGATCTCCTTGTAGGAGAGCGCGGCCGTCGGTTCGTCCATGATGACGATGCGCGCGTCGATCGACAGCGCGCGGGCGACGCCGACAAGGTGCTTGTTGGCGATCGAGAGTTCCTTGAGGCGCGTTTCCGGCGCGATGTGCCCGGCGCCCATCGAGGCGAGGACCTTGCGGGCACCGCCGCGAATGGCGCCCCAGTCGATCAGGCCCAGGCGGGTGCGCGGGGCATGGCCGAGGTAGATGTTCTCCGCCACCGAGATCTCGTCGAACAGGACGGTCTCCTGGTGGATGGCGGTGATGCCCTGCTGCGCCGCGCGGTGGGGCGATCCGAACTCGACCGGCCGGCCGTCGATGGCGATCTCGCCGGCATCCGGCTGGTAGATGCCGGTCAGGATCTTCACCAGAGTCGACTTGCCGGCGCCGTTCTCGCCGATCAGCGCCGTCACCTGGCCCGGATAGATCTCCAGGCTCACATCGTCGAGGGCGCGCACGCCCGGAAAACTCTTCGAAATCCCGCGCAGCGTCAGCAGCGGCGCGACCGCTGTGGGCGACGCGGGCGCATCGTGGCTCGTGGCGACGTCTGTCATGGGCTGTCTTCTGATCGAAACCGCAACAAAGAAGGGCCGCCGGCAAGCTGCCGGCGGCCCCACGATGGCTGTCG
>JAEWAD010000011.1 GCA_023391905.1 Pseudomonadota bacterium
CCGAGGATCGCGAAGATGTTCGAGGTGTAGACGATGTAGGGGTCGGTCGTGATCGCGAACACGGCCGGCACGCTGTCGACCGCGAACACGATGTCGGCGATCTCGATCGAGACCAGCGCCAGGAACAGCGGCGTCGCCACCCGGTGCACCTTGCCGTCGGGCTTGGTGATGTGGGTGAAGAAGTTGTGGCCGTCCAGCTTCGGCGAAACCGGGATCACCCGCCGCACCAGCTTCAGGATGCGGTTGTCCTCGATGTTGATCGGCTCGTGGCCGGAGAACATCATCTTGATGCCGGTGATGATCAGGAAAGCGCCGAAGAAGTAGAGGATCCAGCCGAAGGACGAGATCAGCGCGGCGCCGAGGCCGATCATGATGGCGCGCAGCACCAGCACGCCGAGAATGCCCCAGAACAGCACGCGATGCTGGTAGGCGCGCGGAATGGCGAAGGCGCCGAAGATCAGCGAGATGACGAAGATGTTGTCGAGCGCGAGGCTCTTCTCGACCACGAAGCCGGTCAGGAAGAGCATGCCGGATTCGGCGCCGAGATCCCACCAGACCCAGGCGCCGAAGAGCAGGGCGACGCTGATGTAGAAGGTGGAAAGGATCAGGCTGCGGCGAATGCCGATCTCGTGGTCGCCGCGGTTGAGGACGCCGAGGTCCAGCACCAGCAGCACCACGACGACGCCCATGAAGAGCGTCCAAGCGGCAACGGAATGGCCGAGAAAATCGGCCGCGAAGAACGAAGCTATATCCATTTAATCACGAGCAGTTGCCGCCGGGCCAATAGGCGTTAATGGGTCCGACATCACGGTGGGCGACGCACCGCCAGAGGGGCCCGGACCCCGCTCGTACGCATGAAGTGGCACCGCGGCGCTGGCCGCGCAAGCCCGAAAACGCGAAATTTTCTCGACATCCCGGTGTCTTTGGTGCAACCAACCTATCGACTTTATCCCTCGGGAGGCGCCATTCGCTCGGCGGCGCCCCATATGAGGGAATTCGCTGCAGATCGAGGGTTCACCATGCCTGCCTATCGTTCCCGTACCTCCACCCATGGCCGCAACATGGCCGGCGCGCGCGGCCTCTGGCGCGCCACCGGCATGAAGGATGGCGATTTCGGCAAGCCGATCATCGCGGTGGTGAACTCGTTCACGCAGTTCGTCCCCGGCCACGTCCACCTGAAGGACCTCGGCCAGCTGGTGGCGCGCGAGATCGAGAAGGCCGGCGGCATCGCCAAGGAATTCAACACCATCGCCATCGACGACGGCATCGCGATGGGCCATGACGGCATGCTCTATTCGCTCCCCAGCCGCGAGATCATCGCGGATTCGGTCGAGTACATGGTCAACGGCCACTGCGCCGACGCCATGGTCTGCATCTCCAACTGCGACAAGATCACCCCCGGCATGCTGATGGCGTCGCTGCGCCTCAACATCCCGACGATCTTCGTCTCGGGCGGCCCGATGGAGGCCGGCAAGGTCGTGCTCTCCGACGGCAAGCTGCATGCGCTCGACCTGGTCGACGCCATGGTCGCCGCCGCCGACGAGACCGTCTCCGACGCCGACGTCAAGCTGATCGAGCAGAACGCCTGCCCGACCTGCGGCTCCTGCTCAGGCATGTTCACCGCCAACTCGATGAACTGCCTGACCGAGGCGCTCGGCCTGTCGCTGCCCGGCAACGGCTCGACGCTGGCGACCCACGCCGACCGCAAGCGCCTGTTCGTCGAGGCCGGTCACCAGATCGTCGACATCACCCGCCGCTACTACGAGCAGGACGACGAGAGCGTGCTGCCGCGCAACGTCGCCTCGTTCGGCGCGTTCGAGAACGCGATGACGCTCGACATCGCCATGGGCGGCTCGACCAACACCGTGCTGCACATCCTCGCCGCCGCGCATGAGGGCGAGATCGATTTCGATCTCGACGACATCGACCGGCTGTCGCGCCACGTCCCCGTGCTCTGCAAGGTCGCGCCGGCCAAGCAGGACGTCCACATGGAGGACGTCCACCGCGCCGGCGGCATCATGGCGATCCTCGGCGAGCTGGCACGCGGCGACCTCTTGAACCTCGACCTGCCGACCGTGCATTCCTCGACCATGGCCGAGGCGATCGCCCGCTGGGACATCCGCCAGACCAACAGCGAGACGGTGCGCGAGTTCTACCGCGCCGCGCCGGGCGGCGTGCCGACGCAGACCGCCTTCAGCCAGGACAAGCGCTGGAGCGAGCTCGATCTCGACCGCGAGAAGGGCGCCATCCGCGACGTCCCGAACGCCTTCTCGAAGGATGGCGGCCTCGCCGTCCTGAAGGGCAACATCGCGCTCAACGGCTCGGTGGTGAAGACCGCCGGCGTCGACGAGTCGATCCTGAAGTTCACCGGCCCGGCCGTCATCTTCGAGAGCCAGGACGACGCCGTGCTCGGCATCCTGAACAAGAAGGTGAAGGCCGGCGACGTCGTCATCATCCGCTATGAGGGGCCGCGCGGCGGTCCCGGCATGCAGGAGATGCTGTACCCGACCAGCTATCTGAAGTCGCGCGGCCTCGGCAAGGCGTGCGCGCTGGTCACCGACGGCCGCTTCTCCGGCGGCACCTCGGGCCTCTCGATCGGTCACGTCGCCCCGGAGGCTGCGGCCGGCGGCGCCATCGGCCTGGTCGAGGAAGGCGATACGATCGAGATCGACATCCCGAACCGCGTGCTGCGCATCGTCATCTCCGACGAGGAGCTGGCCGCGCGTCGCGCCGCCATGGACGCCCGCGGCAAGGATGGCTGGAAGCCGGTCAAGCCGCGCAAGCGCAACGTCACCACCGCCCTCAAGGCCTATGCCGCGATGGCGACCAGCGCCGACAAGGGCGCCGTGCGCGACGTCAGCCGCTTCGACGTCTGAGCGAAGTAACGACCATGAAAAAGGGCGCCGCGGGCGCCCTTTTTTGTGTCTGTCCTCGTCGTGCCTACTCGGGCCGGATCAGTCCGAGACGATCTTGACCTTGTCGCCCGGCTTCAGCGCCACGCCGGGCTTGATGTCGTTCAGGGCGCGGAAGAGATCGGCCGGCCGATCGACGCCCTGCATCCGGCGGGCGAGGCTGTCGACCGTGTCGCCGGGCCGGACGGAGACGACCTGGATCCGGAGCGGCTTCAGCGCGGCGGCTTCCTGCGGCGACAGCTTGCGGAAGCTCTGCACCGTCTCCGTGGCGGCCTGGCCGAGGCCCGGCGTGTCGCTCTCATTGGCGAAGATGAAGCGGTAGGTGGCGTTGGTGCCAACGCGGATGACGGCGATGCGGAACACCCAGCCCTTCGCCTCGGCGCGAGCGGAGGCCGCCTCGAGGCCGTTGACGGTGAAGCTCTGGATCGAGTTGCGGTCGAGCCCGTTCACCCAGCCAGACGCGATGTAGTCGGCGAGCGGCGTGCCGGCCGGCAGGTTGGCGCCGTCGAAGCGCAGCGCCGTGCCGTCGGGGGCGGTCGCCAGCACCGCGTCGGCGGTGTTGTCGAGCACGAAGCCGCTCGGCACCGTGAAGGCGACGCCGAGGGTGGGATGGTAGAAATTCTTGCCGCGGACGAAGCCCTGCGAGCGATCGTCGCCATACAGCATGCCGTCGATGCCCTGCAGGTAGCGGTCGCGATCGACCTCGCCGATGCCGGGCGCGCCGAACTGGCGAGCGGCGCGGACGGCGAAATCGACGCGCTGCGGCGTCGCCGGGTGCGAGGCGAGGAAGTCGGGCCGCTTGTCCTGCACGCTGCCGGCCGACTTGTAGCCGGCGAAGCGACCCATCAGGTCGAGGAAGCGGGAGGCGGCGAAGGGGTCGTAGCCGGCCTTGCCGATGGTGCGGACGCCGATCGCGTCGGCCTCCAGCTCCTGCTGCTGCGAGAAGGCGGCGAGGTTGCGCTGGCTCGAGGCGAGCGCCAGCTGGCCGGCATTGCCGTCCTGCAGCACGTCGGTGACGACGCGGCTGACGATCATCGCCGCGCGCGCCTTGTCCTGGCGCTGCATGGCGTGGTTGGAGGTCACGTGGCCCATCTCGTGCGCGATGACCGCCGCGACCTCCGAGGAATCATTGGCGAGCGCGAGCAGGCCGCGCGTCACGTAGAGATAGCCGCCCGGCAGCGCGAAGGCGTTGACCGAGGGCGTGTTCAGGATGGTGATGCGGTAGGACTGCGACGGGTCGTCGGAAGCGGCGACGATGCGGCCGACGATGCGGGCGAGCGTCTTCTCCAGCTTGTCGTCGTGATAGATGCCGCCGAAGCTCGCGACGATGCGCGGATGCTCCTGCGCGCCGATGCGCGCCTGCTCGGGATCGACCGGCGGCGGCACGGCGGCGCCCGCCGTCGTCTGCGGCGGGCCATAGGTCTGTTCGAGCACGGTCGTGCAGCCGGCGAGCAGGAGTGCCGCCGTGACGATCGACGCCTTGCCGAGAAGCGCGCCGCGGGAGCGCGAACGCTCCTTATCCAACTGGGCAGTGAATGCCGTCATTCGTCACCATTGGTCCAGCAGCTCGAGCTGCTCGGGATGCGTCACCCGCATGCTCGGTCCGCCGTGCCTTTCGATCCAGCCCCTCAATCTGACCCGTTGCCCCGTCAGCGTTTCGACGCCGATGCCACCTTCCGCGAAGGCGGTGATCGCCTCCGTGGTCAAAACAGCCGTGAAATCCGTCGACCAGTCCCGCCCGAAATCGAGATAGGCGATCGGGCCGCGTTCGCCGACGGAAATCACTCTTCCTTCAACCAGATCATATACATCGTGCCGGCTTGCAAGGGCCGGATCGGTTGCAGGGCGGATGGCGTAATATGGATCGCTCCAGACGCCAAGCCCCGATTTGCGTGCCTCCCGTTCAACCTTCATCAACGCGTCGACACATTGGCGATTGTCGGCGAAGGAATAGACGCGGGCCAGCCCCTGCGACAGCATGGCGCTCTGCACCCAGACCGGGTCTCCCTGCTCGGGCAGGACCGTCACATGCGCCAGCGCCCGCTCGTAGCGGTCGCGCCGCGTGCCGCCATAGCGAAGCTGCGCCGCCTTGCCGAGCGCGATCGCCTCGAGCGCGGCCTTGGCTTCCGTCGAGAGCGGCCAGGCGACGAAGCCGGGCCGGCCGAGCGGCAGCTTCGGCGCCTGCATGCCGACGAGGCGCACCTCGAGTGTGTTGTCGAGCACCAGCGTGTCGCCATCGATGACATGGGTGACGATGCCAGCCTCGCCGTCGACCAGGTTGCACTCGGCGCGTCCGGCCAGGCGCTCGCCATGCGGATCCGCGGCCATCGCCTCGTTCTTCGCCGTCGGTCCCGTCATCGTCGCTCCGATCATCGTCACGGCGCCGAGCAGCCAGCGCGCCGCAAGGCCCCGTCGCCCGGCTGCCCGTCTTGGGGCGGCCGGGGCAGGGGCGGAACGGGCGCGACGGGGCTCGGCGGTCCACATGCCGGCATGGTCGCATCACGGAAGCGTGTTGGAAACAGGGCGCGCGGCGGCTTGGCGCCGTCATAAGGCGGGATATCGAGACGTTTTGCACAGGCGGGGCGCCGGCTTCGCGTTTCCCAGATTCCTGACGAACGCACTTGAAACCCGAGCGACAATCGGACCATAAGCGTGTCGCCCATGGCGCGCTCCGCGGGCCCATGGCATGGTCTTGGCGCATGTCCCGGTAGCTCAGCAGGATAGAGCAACGGTTTCCTAAACCGTAGGTCAGGGGTTCGAATCCCTTCCGGGACACCAATATTTCCGAGAATCGCCGCCATCGACATGGGCTGGGCCCGGCGGGTGAACGGGGCTTTCACAGGCCGCTGCGGAAGTGCAGTCGGAACGAGCCAGAATTTTCGGCTGGAGAGTGGCTTCTTCCGCGAAACAATACTTCTGGATATTCCAAGGCACACTTGAAGACTAACAGCCTGCTCGACATAGTTGCGCCGGAATAGGAACTGCGCCTGGCGATACGCGCGGGGCATGGATTTCATACGGCATGGCGGCCGCGCCGTGGCAGGAGTTTGATTTGCGTTTTCGCGTGTTGAAGGCTGCATCTGCGGCGTTCGGTATTCTGGCTTCGACAACCGCTCTTGCCGACGAGGCCGCACCTCGGTGGACCGGCTTCTACATCGGGATCGGGGCGACCGGCAGTCACTTGGAGACGGACCAGTATTCGCCGGCCCAGCTGGGATACGCCGGGTATCCGGCGGCGAACTACGGCGGCTGGCATCTCTATGGGCTTCTGCAGGCCGGCGCCGATCTGCAGCTGGGGGATGCCGTCCTGGGCTTGAGACTGCGGCACGAGATGACCGGATCCGACGGCGATCATTTTCTGAAGGTCGATGAGGTCGTGTCGTCAAACGCCGTGGCCATCACCACGCTCACGGCCCGCATGGGCTATCTCGTCCAGCCCCGGCTGTTGGTCTACGCCAATGCCGGTCCGGCATTCGGGCAGTTCAACTACGCCAGCGTCGACGAACGCTGGAACCTTGTTGACGCCAGCCTCGACGCCACCCGTGTCGGCGTCGCCGTCGGAGTGGGCAGCGAGTATCGCTTCACCGAACACCTGTCGGTGTTCGCCGAATACAACCACACGAAATTCTCCAAGGACCGCTCGACCTTCTCCTATGGCGATGTCTACCCGCCGAACTGGACCTACGAGTTCAAGCATCGGTTGGACTCGGTTCAGATGGGCATGAATATCCGCTTCTGATCGCCGGGC
The DNA here is from genome assembly GCA_023391905.1 of Pseudomonadota bacterium. GTDB lineage: Bacteria > Pseudomonadota > Alphaproteobacteria > Rhizobiales > Kaistiaceae > Kaistia. Next base: position 6,661 of record JAEWAD010000011.1, read on the forward strand.
GTCCGCGGCCGCCGGGATCACCAACCGGCCCGAAGCGCGCCTGCCGCGCCGGAAGTGCCCTTCGGCCTTAGCGGCTCGCTTCGCGCAGGGTGAAGGGGGGCGCTTCCGGGGCACGCGTCCTCACCGGGCCACAGGCTGCGTCGCGCAGGCTCCCGATCCTTGACAGCTTTGGTTCCGAGAAGCCGGATTGGTTCCGGCAGGGCCCTATTTCAGCGTCTCGAGGATCGCGTCGACGTCGCTGCAGTCCTGTTCGGACGGGGTCGATCCGGTGCGCGCCTCGATGGCCATCGCCGCGTCATGCGCTGTCTTGACCCGGGCAATCATCGCCGGCGACGGGTCCTTCATGAGCAGGTTGGAACTCAGCTCGACAACTTCGCCGGTGCGGCGGTTGAGCTCCAGCTCGGTGCAAGCTCCGGCGTCCGAGGCTGTGTCGTGTTCCTCGGCGCCTGTGGCTGAGGCTGCGCCCGCCGCAAGCAGTCCCACGGTCGAAACGGCAAGATCGCAAGCGGGAGCGAATTGCTCCGCCTTGTCTTCCCGATAGATGCATTCGAAATTGTAGGCCTTGCCGTCGCGCACGGTGAAGACGTAGCGATTGATCGCGACGTTGCCGAACCGCTTGTTGGTGAACACCATATCGACGGCCGGCTGGCCGAGCATGGTGGTCATGGCCGAGGATCTGAACTTGATCGACGGCAGAACGGCTATGGCCTTCGTGAATTCGTCGACGATGGCCTGGCGGCTCTTCTCGGTCACTTCCGTGATATCGCCGGGATCGCGCGGCCCGAGGAAGGTGATGAGTACGTCGCCGTTGTCCATGCTGGAGGCGGTGACGCCGGTGGCGTCGCCGGTCCCGTCCGCAAACATGTGGTCCGGCGCGAAGTCCTGCGGATACTGGAATCGGTACGACCCGTCGGCGGGTTCAAAGGTCTGGGGAGCCTGCGCGAAGCTCCCGGCAGGCGCGGCGAGAAAGAGCGTCAGCAACGCGGTACGAGCGACGAAAGACATGGGACATCCTTGGTAAGCAGCCCGCGAGGATGAGCTCAAGCCTTCGGGCGATTCTAGGCTTCCTTGATTAGAGCGAGGACCCCTTGCCCTCAAGCTCCAGGCGAGGCGCAGGGCGAAAGCAAAAATGCCCTGATGCCCGATGAGCGGTTCAATAACGAAATGAAATGGTTCGGATATCTGGATTTTTAGCGCTGTCCATCGTCGAGGCCGGTGGTTGCGCGGTGCTGTTCTTCCCGATCCCGGCGCCGGCAATCTGGCGGCGAGGGATCTTGTCCCTCGATGTCGCCGCAGTCTGCGGCGGGCTCGGACCCGGCCTCGGGGTCCTGAGCGGCCGAGGCGCGTTCGAGCGCCGCTTCCAGGCGGGCGATGACGGTTGCCGAGCGCTTCAGCGCTGCTGCGCCGGCGTCGACGATCGCCCGGTCGGGCGCGGCGATGGGCGGGCGCGCGAGAACGCGTGGCGGAGGGCGTTTCATGAAAGGGACCATCGTCTGGGGCGGTCTCGGATGCCGGGCGAAAGGCGGGATCGCTACAGCAGGGCGGGGTTCGGCGCGACTGCTCGATCAAGCAGTTGACGAAGCTTATCACCTTATGAGAGCAATCTGTAGGTTAATATACTTCAAGTTGTGTAGATCTTCGAGGTTGTAGGATTGCCAGGCGGGACCCGGCACGGGATAGGCCAATGAGGGGCATCGAGACCCTGCAGTTTTCGACGGGCGCCGAGGCTGTTCGTCACCAATTCGATGCCTGGCACGCGGCGATGGAAGCTGCCATCGACGTGTCGCGGTCGGCCGACGACGGGCAGGGGAGCGGCTTCGCGGCGAGCCTCAGCGCGTGGGATCTTGCCGGCGTGGGCCTGGTCTCGATGCGGATGCCCGGGGTCGGCTACGAAAGGCGCTGGACCAATGTGGCGAAGCCGGTGGCAGACCACTGGTCGCTCATGCTGCCCGTAACCGATGGATGGAATCGGCCTTATTCCCGGCGTCGACTGCATCTGTCTTCGCTAGATCGTCCATTCGCCGGAAGCGGGTCGGACACGCATGTCGTCAGCTGCTTCATCGCGCGCGATCTGCTTAGCTCGCACGCTTCCCTGGTGAATCTCGGCGAAGGACCATTCATCGACGAGTGGCGGGGTGGGCTTCTCATGGATCTAATCCTGTCGCTGCGTGTGCGGCTTCAGGAGGGTCTCGTCGCCGATCCGGCCGGCATTCGAAACGCCGTTCTGGCGATCTTCCTGAGCGCGTTCGCGCCGTCTGCCGACATGCCGCCCTCGACCAGGAGCCTGGTCGAGGCGCTGTGGCAGGAGCGCATCCTTCGATACATCCGGGCCAATCTCGGCTCGGCGCGGCTCAACGTCGACGGAATCTGCCGCGCGTTTCAGCTGTCGCGATCCAGGCTCTACCGGCTCTTCGGAGGCACGGACGGGATCGATGCGACCATCCGGCGAGAGCGCGTCGAGGCGGCTCGCCGCGTGCTGGAGCGCGGAGACACCAGGCGTATCCATCGGATCGCCGAGGAATTCGGATTTCCCGATCCGTCGAGCTTCTCGAGGGCTTTCCGGCAGCACGCCGGCCTTACCCCCACGGAGGTGCGGGAAGGGGCTGCCGCGCATCGGACGCCGCGCCTGGGGCCCCTCGACGCCTTTCTCGCCGGCCTCGACACTCCGTTCGATCGGCGGCAGCGCGATCCGCAGCATTGACAGCGGCCTTCCCATGGATTGGCCTTGTCGCCTGTCCAACGACGAATCGTCCCGCCAAGGTTGCAATCCATGCTGATGAAGAGTGTCATTTCGAGCGTCGGCGTCGCCACCGTCGCGGCCGCCGCGCTGTGCCTGCCGGCGTTCGCGGAAAGCAAACCGGCGGATCCCGTCGTCACGGATGCCCATTTCACGATCGCGCCCGGCTATCTCAAGCCGTCCGATCTGCCGAACAGCCTCGATCTGCTGGGGCCGCCGCCGGGAAAGGACAGCGCGGCGCTGGCGCGGGACGAGGAGGCGCGCCAGGCGACGCTGCCACTGCGGGGCACGGAGCGGTGGACGCTGGCCATCGGCGACGCGGATCTGGTGTTTCCCAAGCCGGCCGAGAATTTCGCGTGCGCGCTGGGCGTTCCGATCGACGAAGCGACCACGCCGCGCCTGTTCGGCCTCATGAAGAAGGTGCTCTCGGACGCCGGCCTTTCGACCTATGGCGTCAAGAACAAGTATGAGCGCACGCGGCCCTTCGTCGTGCATGGCGAGGGCACCTGCACGCCCGACCAGGAGGCCATCCTGCACGATGACGGCTCCTATCCCTCGGGTCATACGGCTGCCGGCTGGGCCTGGGCGCTCGTTCTTTCCGAAGTCGCGCCGGAGCGCGGCAACGAGCTGCTTGCCCGCGGGATCGCCTTCGGCCAGAGCCGCGTCGTCTGCAACGCCCATTGGCAGAGCGATGTCGACGGCGGACGGATCATGGGCGCCGCCACGGTCGCCAGGCTGCATGCCGATCCCGTCTTCGTCGACGATCTGCGCGCGGCGCGCGACGAGGTCGCGGCGGCTCGCGCCAAGGGCCTCAAGCCGAGCCAGGATTGCGCCGCCGAGGCGGCTGCCCTCGCTTCGCCCTAGCGATTCGCAGCCGTCGAGCGGTCTCTGAAGCAGCGGGCGAGGGCGGGTAGGCCGCGCGCTCAGTCCGCGGCCGGTTCCAGGATGTCGCCGATGAGGCTCAGCGTGTTGCGCAGCGACGTGTCGAGATGCACGCGCATCGCCTCCATCGCCCGCTGTTCGTCGCGGGCGGCGAGCGCCGTCAGGATCGCCTGGTGCTGGGCGATGGTCGTTTCGCCGGAGCCGGGCCTCGGCAGCGCGAGATAGCGGCCGCGATCCATCTGCGCCTTGGAGATGTCGACGGCGCGCCAGAGCATGGAGAAATTGTTGATCTCGGCGATCGAGCGGTGGAAGTGGTCGTCGAGCCGGATCGCATCGGTGTAGCGCTTGCGGCCGATCGCGGTCTGGTGCTGGCTGAGGATGTCCTCGAGCGCCTCGACATGCAGCTTGGTGATCTTCGTCGCCGCCCGGCGCACGCTCTCCACCTCGAGCGCACTGCGAATCACATAGGCCTCTTCCAGCGCGGCGCGCGAGATCTTGGCGACGAAGGTTCCGGTCTGCGCATAGACGTTGATCAGGCCCTCGTCGCTCAGCCGCTTGACCGCTTCGCGGACCGGCGTGCGCGAGACGCCGAGCTGCTCGGCGATCTCGACCTCGTTGACGGATTGCCCCGGGCGCAGTTGGCCGATGATGATCAGTGTGCGGACGAGCTGGTAGATCTGGTCGCGCAGCGGCGACTTGCGATCCAGATTGACCAGTTGCAGCTGCAGCAAAGCCGGTTCCACCACCCGTCCACATCCTCCGAAATGCACGCGACGGGCGGGATTCTGCCGGTTCGCGCATCACTGTTATATTAGTATCGTCCCTGCCTGCAAGCCGATCCGCACGGTCGATCGAGGCCGCCGGCTCGCCGGCATTTCCCGCAGGTTGTCCGAAAAATCAATCATTATCAACGATATGCCTGATTAAATCGGAGTTTTATAGTCAGGAATTGTATCGTCTCGGATGCTGCCAACTCAGCGTTGAATGCGCCTTGACACGTTACACTAATATAACAGACAGTGACGCTGCGTTCCGGCCCATGGAGGTTGTGGTCGGCGCGCGGGGGAGGCATTCGCGCCGCGGCGACAATCCGGACGGAGTCCGCAGGGACGACCGGCGGAGACGTGCGCCCGCATGGCGACCCTGTGCCCTCGCCCGACCTGCAGGAGGGGACCCGCCGAGCGGTGTGGTCCGAGAGGGAGGAAGAGTACGTGGCGGATCCGAACAACTTTCCGAAGCTGCACAACGCGGCATGGCCCGGCGTCGTCGGCAAGGGTGGCGAGGGTGGTGAGCCCATCATCCCGCTGGACACGCTGCTGGAGCTGACCGCCAAGGCCGAGGTCGACGGGCAGAAGTTCGACGGCATCGATCTGTGGCTCGCCGATCCGCATCTCTCGATCGACAGCGACAAGGACCAGGTCAAGCGCATGGTCGACCACATTGCGGGCTACGGCCTGAAGGTCGGCTCGTTCGTGGCGCCGATCTGGGCCGGCGCCGGCGGCGGCTCCGCCATGGGCTCGGCCGACGATCGCAAGCGCTTCGTCTCGCAGGTGCGCAAGGCCGCCGCGATCGGCCAGCAGATGCGCGAGCTCGGCATTCGCCCGACCGGCGGCATCCGCATCGATTCCTCGACCGGCGTCGGCGACTGGGACAAGGATCCGGCCGGCAACACGAAGATCATCGCCGAGACGTTCCGCGAGGCCGGCAAGGCGGCGCAGGATCATGGCGAGTTCCTCGTCGCCGAGGGCGAGATCTGCTGGGGCGGCATGCATTCCTGGCGCGAGAACGTGAAGCTGCTC